>JBGPJR010000167.1:0-5082 GCA_041485545.1 Terriglobia bacterium | reverse complement strand
TGCCTTGTCGCAACATACTGTGCCTCCATTCAGATCAGAGATCTAGATCCCGCGTGTCGTTCTGGAAGTATACGCATCACTCATCCGTCCGGCATCCGCCGGGTCGCTCCGCACCGGCTGGTAATCCCCTGAATTCCACGGACCGCGCCCCAAGGATTTCCAGGAGGTTAGTCGGCCCCTCCACCGGAACCACCGGGCCTACGGCGCGACTTGAGCTGCTCAAAGGTCGCGATGAGCGCTCCGGCAGGCTTCAGGTTGTATTCCTGCGAGAAGGCGGGAGTCAGAAATATCATCTTGCCGTTCAGCACTGTTAGCTGCGGCTGGATGGTGTGAATCTGCTCGGTGGGAATGGTCATGTAGTCCTTGTCCAACACCGCCAGATCCGCCCACTTGCCCGGTTCGATGGAGCCCAGCTTGTCGGGCTTCAACACGTAATCGGCGGCCCAGCGCGTTGCCATCTTGAGGACCGTGGTGCGATCCACGCGTTCCTGCGGGCCCCAGACTTTCCCGTCCCGGTCCTTGCGGGTCTGCAGCAGTTCCAAATCTCCCCACACGTAACCGTTGTTATCCGCCTCGAAAACCACCTTGACCCCGGCGTCCAGCAGGCCCTTCACCGGCACGACGTAGGTGTTAGCTACTGCGTCCCCATATGTTTGCAAAGCCTGAGCCGAAGTGCTCGCGATGTACTTGGGAGCGCAGCTAAAGGTGACTTGCAGGCGGGCGGCTTGCGCAAAGTCGCGGGGGTTGACGTAGGTACAGTGGTCAAACGCCCACTGTTTCGTCACAGCAGACCCGGCTTGACGCTGCACCTGCTCCGTTAAGTTGAGTAGCAGCGCGATGGTCCGTTCTCCCGCCGTATGGGTATTGGCAAACCGGATTCCGTTGGCGCCACCTTGCACCACCCAGTCGCGAAAATAACTGGCCGGCGTCCGCGCGCCCTTGCCTGCCGGCCCGCTATACTCGGAGTCCATGTGGCACTGGCCCATCGGCCACCAGTTGTCAATCGATCCGTAAGTGGACTTCCGCTCCATGCCCATGCACGTCCGGCTACCGGCTCCGTCTGCAGCGGACGGAGCAATGGAACTGACCCAAATCAAGTCCGTTCCGGTTCCCTGAAGCTTAGCGAGTTCTTTGGTCTTCTTGTCCAGATCGTCAAAAGTCCCGAAAATTGTGGCCATTCCGTAGGCCATCCGCACGTTCATCTGGCCCTGGGATTCCAGCCATTTGTAGGCATTCACCAGATCATCCGTTAGTTGTGTGGATACCGTAGTGAGACCCATGGCGCTATCTTCGTCAATCGTCATCTTGTACTCGGGGCCGACGTCGGCCGGGTTCGGCTGGGGGGGCAGCACGCGGACAATCCGTGTCGCCGGAGGCTCCAAGTGGCCATCCGGCCGGCCGCCGGCGTCCAGCCACAGGCGTCCGTATTTCTTGATCATATCCCCGTGGCTGGCCAGGATGATGTCCAGGGCCTTGCTGTTGACCAGAAGACCGTTTTGCTCCGGCATCCCTTCCGACATCATCATCGGATTATTGGGAGTCGCCTTGTCCAGCTCCCAACGGTTCAGCTCGTCAAACAGGATCTTGATCTGAGAACCCTGGCCGGAATCACCGCCCATGACAGATAACCCTTCGGAAGCAACGTAAATCCACTCGCCGGGCTTGAATTTGTAGTGGTCCACGAGGCCTTTGATCTGGCTGACCACGTCATCCTTCGTGCGCACGGCTCGCCAGTCCACCGGGTACTGCAGCAGTTTCTCGGGGGTCATCTTGCCATCGTAATTGGCTTCATAGATGTGGCGATGGGTGTCAATCAGGCCGGGGATCACGGTCCTGCCCTTCAAGTCAATCACGGTGGTCTGGGGGCCGGCGAGCTTCAGAACGTCCTCGTTGGACCCCACGGCGCTGATCACATTGCCTCGGATGGCGACGGCTTGCGCCACGGAGTAATTTGCGTCCACGGTCAGGATTTTCCCGTTGTGAAGCACCAGATCGGCCGGACTCGCCTGCTGCGCTTGCAGAAGGGAAGCGGATAGTGCCAACGCGCAAAGCAGGCCAACGGCGAACGTTACGAATGATGCGAGCGAGAATCTGTGGTTCATTGAGCATAACCTCCGAAGATGTTGCAAGGTGCTGCAAGACCGAGCTCTTGTTCGACAAAACCGGCGGGTGAGCAAGGTCTTGAAATGGGTTGCCGTCAAATCTGTACTAGATAACAGGAAAGCCCTTTCCGCGGGCTGATAGAAGCGGAGAGCTTCCCATTCGAACAAGACTCTATGTCTCTTGCCGTGCCGTGTCAAGCGCGAATCGAGGGGCCCTCTTTGCAGAGGGGTATTGCGGCTGGCTTCCGCGCGCGGCTGCTTGACCCTCCGGTTCGGCTCCAGTAGACTGAAAGAAACTCCGCTGCCATGCATGTGCACGACCTCAGAACGGGGAAGGTACTCAGCTATTCCATTTTCCTGATGCTGGCTCTGGCCGCGGCCGAAGCCGCGGCGGGCTACTGGACCGGGTCCCTCGCGCTGGGCAGCGATGCCGCCCATAACTTCAGCGATTCGCTGGCGCTGGCGCTGGCCTGGTTTGCCTACTACGCGCAATCGAAGCCGCCCACCGAGGTCAAGACCTACGGCTATCATCGCGCCGGCGTGCTGGCGGCGTTTGTGAACGCCCTTGGTTTGGTGGTGCTGGCACTCGTCATTTTCTTCGAAGCGATCGATCGCCTGCGGCACCCCGTGCCGGTCGCGGCGGGATGGATGATGGGAGTGGCCGCCTTCGGGTTTCTGGTGGACGCCGGAGTGTCGCTGGCGCTGCTGCGCCGGGTGCATGGCGACGTCAATGTGCGCACTGCGTTTGTCCACACGGCGGGCGATGCCGTTTCCACGCTCGCCATTGTAGTGGGCGCATGGCTGATCCGCACGACGGGCCTGCTGGAGATTGACCCGCTGCTGAGCCTGCTGATCGGAGCGCTCATTCTGTGGAGCAGCGTGGACATCATCCGCGAGACGCTGAACATTCTGTTGGAGGGCCTGCCGCGCGGCCTGCATCTGGAGACCGTGGTTGCTGCCATGCGTCAAGTGGAGGGGGTGGAGTCGGTCCATGACGTCCACATCTGGAGCCTGGGATCGAACGTGCACGCCTTGAGCTGCCACGTGGCCATTGCCGATATTCCTCCTTCGGAGAGCGCCGCGATTTTGCGCCGGCTCAACGAGCTGCTGGAGGAGCGCTTCCAGATCAGTCACACCACCATTCAGTTTGAAAATCCGGTCTGCGGGCCGGACGAGCACTGCTTCGTGCCGCCCGAGCACCGGGCCGCCGGATCACGAGAGACCGGCTGACCCTTTCAGCACACCGGGACCGGCAAGGTGGGTAACTCATGTCAGTGGATGTCCTGCAACTGCTCGAATTTGAGGAGCTGCTCGCGCTGATCGCAGGCTACGCGGGCAGCCCGCTGGGGCGCCTCCGCGTGCTGGCGCTGGCGCCGGGCGAGGAGCAACCCAAGGTGGAAGCGCGCCTGGAAGTGGTGGCGGAGGCTCGCGAATACTTGCGCGCGCAGGCGGACTCGTCGTCCCACTCCTCCGGCAAATCTTTCGGCGAATCCGGTTTCGTGCTGCCGCTGGAGTTCGGGGGCTTCACGGACTCGACGTCGCTCCTCTCCAAGCTGGCGGTGGAAGGCGCGGTGCTGGAGGCTTTGGAGATTGCCGAACTACTCTCGTTTGCCGAGGGCGCCCTGGAGCTGCGCGGCGCCATGCTGGGCGCGCGTCGCCGCTTCCCGCGGCTCGGCGCGCTAGCCGGGGAGATCGCCGACTTCCAGAGCCTACTGCGCGCCTGGACGGGCAAGATTCTACCGAGCGGCGAACTGGACGACCGCGCCAGCCCGCAGCTCCACCGCATCCGGCGCGAGATCGAGCGCCAGCGCGTGGTCATCCTGTCCTCGCTACGCAGCCTGATGCAAAGCCTCTCCGACGACGAGTCGCCACAGGACGTTGTAACGGTCCGCGGCGACCGCTTTGTGGTTCCCGTGCGGGTGCACAAGAAGAGCCAGGTCAAAGGCGTGGTCCACGGTTCCAGCTCCAGCGGCCAGACGGTCTACATGGAGCCGCTCGAAACCATTGAGCTCAACAACGAGCTGGTGCGCTGGCGCGAGGAGGAAGCCCAGGAGATTCACCGCATCCTGCGCCAGATGACTGCGGCCCTGCGCGAGCGAGCTGAAGATCTGTCTCGTGCCGCCGAGGCCGTGGGACTTCTCGATCTCGCTTTCACTTGCGCCCGGTTCGCGCGCGACTACGACTGCGTGATCCCTCGATTCCACCCCTCTCCCGGCCGGCTGCTGTTGCAGGATGCGCGGCACCCGCTGCTGGAATCCTGGTTGCGGCCCAAGCGCATGCGGGTGGTGCCGCAATCGCTCACGCTGCACGGCGAGCAGTGCGTCCTGGTGATCAGCGGTCCGAATACGGGCGGCAAGACGGTGACCTTAAAGACGGTCGGGCTGCTGGCGTTGATGGCAAAAGCGGGCCTTCCGGTTCCGGCCGCGGAGGCCGAATTCCCATTCTTCGACCGCATTCTCGCCGACATCGGCGACTCGCAGTCGATCCACGAAAGCCTCAGCACCTTTTCGGCGCATCTGCTGAACATCGCCGCCATGCTCCAATCGGCCACGGCGGACTCGCTGATTCTGCTGGACGAGCTGGGCACCGCCACCGACCCGGAGGAGGCCGGTGCTTTGGCCGTGGCCGTGGTGGAACGCTTCCGCTCGCTGGGGGCCTACACGCTGGCTTCGACGCACCACACCGCTCTGAAAGCCTACGCCACGCACACGCCCGGCGTGCTCAGCGCCAACATGGGTTTTGACGAGCAGACCCTGGCGCCCACCTATCAGCTGGAAGTCGGGCGGCCCGGCAGCTCCAGCGGCATCGCCATCGCCCAGCGCCTCGGTTTGCCCGTTGAGGTGATTCGCCGCGCACAGGAGGCGCTCTCCTCCGCGCACCTGGAAGCGGAGCGGTATCTATCGAGCTTGAAGACCGAGGAGGCTGCCGCGTCGCGTTTGCGCGCAGAGCTCGCGGAACGGCTGGCCGCGCTGGAAGAGCG
>JBGPJR010000166.1:0-5105 GCA_041485545.1 Terriglobia bacterium | reverse complement strand
GGAATCTTTTCATACCATACCGCAATCGTTCCCGAGCACCTAAGAATTTGGGAGTATTGCACCCCCATGGGCCAGGAGATCAAGCTTCTGGATATTGCAGCTCTGAGCGGAGCGGTTACGCAAGGGCAAGCTTGCACGCATCCCGAGAGGGTTCTTGGCGACGAGAAGCTGACGTTAGCAGTCGGAATGTTCTGGGCCGCGAGCAGCTCGCGGGACCCCAGGGTCCGATTCGTGCTGCTGGTGACCGTCCTCGAAATTCTTACCCCCGGAAGCAAACGACCAAAGTTGTCACAAGACGTTCTCGTTGAACTCCTCGATTACTTAGAGAAACATCCTGACAAGAGTAATGATGAGCTGACCAAGCTCCGCTCGTGTATTGGGAACCTGAAAAATTCCAGCATTACAGACAACATATGTGAGTTGGCCTTTCACTGCCGTCCCGCTGATTCCAAGCAACCCGCAGGCCGGAAGGAGTCTGACAGGAACATCCGAGAGCTGTATGGGATTCGTAGCGACCTTGTACATAACGGGAAAGTCGCGAAAAAGGGTGGTAACACACCCAAGGAGCGTTTGGCCGCCAATTATGAGCGGCTTCGCATGGTTGTTTCGGAATTGTTGAGATTCCAAATGGAGCACCCCGTATGACGTAGGGTGGCAAATGAGCGGGTAGCCACGGCACGTTGTCTGTGCCGTGGGCAGGTTCCGGGTTCGCTCCGAGAAAATCCCACGGCATAGAAGTCATGCCGTGGCTACCACCTGGTGAGAGAATAGGCGACAGGAAGCGGTCAATTGCTGCTACGGTCTGGCTGCACTGGAGGCGAGAGTCACGGCGTCCATAAAGCAGCGATCATCTGATTGTGGTATCGTAGGCGGATAGAGGAAACGATCCGGAATGGCCGAAATATTCAAAATCCCGCTCGTGCTCAGGGCACAACCGGAGGGCGGGTATACCGTAACGAGCCCTGCCCTGCCCGAACTGCTCACCGAGGGCGACACGCTGGAAGGGGCTGTCAGCCACGTCCAAGACGCGCTAGCGGCGCTCGTGGAACTCTACGACGATTTAGGAAAGCCTTTCCCAGCCAATCTACAAATAGACCCGCGACAGACCCCGCTTGAATTTGAGGGCGTGATTACCCATTCGTGAACTATCGTGAGGCTGCCCGAAAGCTGCGCCTGCTAGGTTGCCAAGAGTTGCCTCGGCGCGGAGGCGGATCACACCGCAAATGATGGAACCCGCCGACAGGGAAGGGTACCGTCTTGCCGGATTGGGGCAGCAAGAACCTGAAAGTCGGAACGCTCCACGCCGCAGTACGCCAGTTGGAAATTGACTGGCAGAGATTCTTGAACACTTAGCAGTTTGTTGAAAAACCCCGCAGAGATGTCATTCCGAAGCCCGGCGTTGTCTGCCGGGCTGAGGAATCTGCTTTTGTTTACAACGCGGCGAGACGAAAAGCAGATTCCTCGCTCCGCTCGGAATGACATGAGCCGGGTGCTGGCACAATACAGTAAGGCTGAAAAATGCTCTAGGAAGGCCGCTCGAGGCGCTTGAGGAACTGGCGCGGCTCGATGCGGTATTTGAAGGCTTTTCGTCCCTGAATGAAAATCACCGGGACCTCGTCATTGTAGCGGCGCTGCAGTTCCGGGTCGCTGTCAATGTCAATCTCGCGCAGCTCGAAGGCCGCCTGCTGCCGCAGCGCGCGGAGATGCTCTTTGGCCTCCTCGCAGAGGTGGCAGCGCGCGCGGGTGTAGAGCACGACCTCTGGCAACGGCGGCAACGGTCCGGTGTCCTTTACCATGAGAACGAGCGCTGCCGCCGCGCCGGGCGCAGCAGAATCATCAGCGGGATGCCGGCTACAAAGCCGCCCACGTGCGCGAGAAACGCCACGCCGCCCTGCATCGGGTCGGCCACCGCGACCGAGGCCACGCCGCTCAGCAACTGCAGCAGCAGCCAGTAGAGCAGAATGAGGTAGGCGGGCAGGTCCACCGTCGTGATGAAAAGGATGATCACCACGAGCGTGCGGATGCGCGCGCCGGGAAAGGTGATCAGATACGCTCCCATAACCGCGGCGATGGCGCCGCTGGCTCCCACGGTGGGGACCTGGGAGGCAGCGTTGAAGCTCCAGTGGGTCAGGGCGCCGGCCAGACCGCCCGCCAGGTAGAGCAGCAGATAGCGCCCGTGTCCCACGCGGTCTTCCACGTTGTCGCCGAAGATCCACAAAAACCACATGTTCCCGATCAGGTGCATCCAGCCGCCGTGCAGAAACATGGAAGTAAACAGCGTCAGAACGCCGCCCGCAAACCCCACCGGAAGGCCCGAGACAAAGGCCGTGCTGCGCGCGGGAATCATTGCGTAGGTGGCAATGATCTGTTCGCGCTGCACCGGTCCGGCGGAGAGTTCCAGGAAAAACACAAAGCAGTTGACGGCAATGATCATGGCGGTGATGAACGGCCACGTGGAACGGGGAACATTGTCGCGAAGCGGGATCATGCGTGGAGCAGCTTGTTCGCCTTACAGGTTTACTGTACCTTAGTCGGGGAGCCTGCGGGTAGCGACGCGGACCCAACCCATGCACTTGCATCGCCGGCACCAACGCTGTCGTCCAGAACCGCCGGGAGACCCGCTTCTCCCGAGGGCCGCCGAGCCTAGGTCCGTTCCCAACGAGGCAGGGAATGCAGCTCGGCACTGAACGGCGCACGCGGGTGCGGCAGCGTGTGGAGCCGGTCCTGAGCGTCTACGACCCCGACCTGCAGTTCATCACGGTTTTTGTGGACTCCACGCGGGATACCCTGGGCGTCGTAGTGCAGATGGAGGACCGCCCCCTGCTGCTGAAATTCGGGTGGGTGGATTTCATCAGCAGCTCGGATGACTCCCTGCGTGAGACGATCTACTCGCAACTGGACCAAAAGCTACACCGGACCACCCAACTCCCCCACAAGCAGCCCCTATCCGCATGATACACTGAGGACTGCCAGCAGGAGCAGCCTGCGTCTGCGCTGGTTCCCGGCCGGTGCGCGCCGGACGCCATGGGCGGGCCGCTCGCACACAGTTCCGGATGGATTCCGTTCCGATGGCAGAACCGCTCCCGTCGAATCCGACGCTGGAAGAAGTCGCTGACTTCGCCCTGTTTCAAAGCTGCCGCGATTACGTCTTGGTTCTCGGCACGGCGCTAGACATCCTCTACGCCAACCCGAGCTTTCAGGAGCGGTTCACCCCCCCCGCGCCGGGCCAGGAAAACCAGTTTCTCTCCTATCTCGACACCCCCTCTGCGGAACGCGTGCGCGAGGCGCAGCCGGAACTGCTACAGGTCGGCCGGCAGATGGATCTGAACCACCTGACACCGGAATCCCGCTCCGTCACGGTGTATTACCGCTTCTTTCCTTTGGCCGCGGGCGCGAACGGCCGGCCGCGCTTTGCTGGAATCGGCCGCGAACGCGCGGAGGATCTGGGAACGCTGCTGGAGGTCATCCAGTTGAATCTGGAACTCGAGCACAAGCGCAAAGAACTGTCAGAGGCCAACGCGCGGCTCGAACTGCTGGCCATGACCGATCAGACCACGGAACTTTACAATCGCCACTACTTTTTCCAGGTGGCGCAGCACTTTTGGGAGGAGTCCCGGCGCTACAAGCTCCCCTTGACCGTGATGATGATGGACCTGGACGACTTCAAGGTCGTCAACGACTCGCACGGTCATCTGTTCGGAGACTTTGTGCTGGCGCAGGCCGCGGCCCGCTTGAAGAGCAAAACCCGGAAATCCGACATTCTGGCACGCTACGGAGGAGAAGAGCTGGTGCTGCTGGCTTCCAACACCGACATCGCCACGGGCCTGGTCCTGGCCGAGCGCTTGCGAATGGGCGTGGCCTCCGCTCCGTTCGTCATGGGCACGTGCTCCGCCACGGTCACCATCAGCGTAGGCATTTCCGGGACGGAGCTGAGCGATTTTGCGAGCTTTGATGCCTTGCTGGATTCCAGCGACCAGGCGCTCTACAGCGCCAAGCACGTCGGCAAGAATTGCGTATTTCAGTACCACAAGGGCTTGGCTCCCCATCTGCCATGACTGCTTCTGACACGGGCAGAGCAATGGCCGCGGCTCGCGATCCCATTGATCGCTACTTCGAGCTGTCGCTGTTCGGCCTGTTGCTGACCGGGTTTCTGACGCTGGCCAACACCGGGCGCATGGACTTGTTCACGATGATGGTCATGGGCCTGGCGCTGGCCGTGCGCGGTGCCTTGCTGTGGCGAGAGGAGTCGTATCAGCTTTCCCCGCTGTGGGTCACGCGCCTCACCGTGGCGTACATTCCGTTCTTCTTCCTGGATTTCTTGTTCCTGCTCGGCTACGCCGCGAACGCCTTGGAACGGCTGCTGCTGGCGACCATCCACATGCTGTTCTTCACGGCGGTGATCAAATTGTTTTCAGCCCGCCAAACGCGCGATTACGTCTACCTCTCCGCGCTGGCTTTTGCGCAAATGCTGGCCGCGGCGACTATGACCATCGGCACCTCCTTCCTGCTCTTCTTTGTCGTGTTTCTCTTGCTGGCCATCTGCACCTTCACGAGCTTCGAGATCCAGCGCGCCCGCGACCGCGCCGCCGGCCCCCGCCCGGCGCTGCCGGGAGGAGCGCCGGGAGCGCGACTAGCCCCTTCACTGAGCGCTGTAGCGGTCTTCATTTGCCTGGGAATCGCAGTGCTGACGGTGTTGCTGTTCTTCGTCATCCCGCGCGGCAACCGGGGATTTTTCAGCGCCTGGTCGCGTCCTAGCGACCGTCTGACCGGTTTTTCCGATGACGTGGAGCTGGGCGAGATCGGTCAGATCAAGCGCTCTTCGGCGGTGGTGATGCACGTCTCCGCCGAGGTGCTGCTTCCCGCTCAGGTCCGCTGGCGGGGCATCGGGTTGACCAGCTTTGACGGCAAGCGGTGGTTTAACTCCGACCGGACGTCCCGGGCGGTTCCGGGCAACCGCAGCTTCGGATTCGATTCCAAGGCGGTGCACCCCGGAAAGCGCGCTGAACTGCTGATGTATTCCATCACGCTGGAGCCCCTCGCCAGCGACTCCGTCTTTGTAGCGCCGCAACCGCTCACACTGGCCGGGCCCTTCCGCAACCTGTGGC
>JBGPJR010000165.1:0-5133 GCA_041485545.1 Terriglobia bacterium | reverse complement strand
CAATCCGTAGAGTACGTAGATTCTCACGAGGTCAGCTGGTACAGGAGCTTTTGGCACAAGTCCCAGGAGTCGGGCAGAGGTAACGAGGATGGCAGGGACTACCAGAAAACTGACAACACCGCCAATGACAGCAGCTTTGACGAGGTATCGCATCGTAGTTCCTCCTCAGGGCCTTGGCGGGTGCCCCACACGTGCTCGCACGTGTGGGATTTTATCTCTCACCGATGGCTTTTCCTAGCGTCCGCTTCGCACCCGTAATGATAAGGGTTTTCCTGACCAACCCGCCAACTGTGTTCACGGATTGAAACCCCCTTTTTGATCTCGGCAGGGGGGAACTTTTCCCACCCGACGGGGTCTACCCAATTAGTAAGGGCCAGTTGCAAGAGCGTTTGCACTCTCCCCAGCGAGGGGGTATTTTAGAGATATGGCCCGTCCGGTAATTAACGAGCTAGTGCTCAATCCGGGCCTCTCCGCCGAGGCGCAGGAGAAGGCCCAGATTCAGCAGTTGCAAGCCGGCTCGGAAGAAGCGTTCCAGTGGCTGGTCTCAAGATATGCGCCGCCGGTGTACCGCCTTGCCTGCCGGCTGCTGAATAATCCTGCGGATGCCTCGGACGTAGCGCAGGAGGTTTTTCTGAAGGTATTCCGCGCCGTAGGGCAGTTCCACGGAGACTCCTCGCTGAAGACGTGGATCTACCACATCGCGGTCAACACGGTGTGGAACCAGAACCGCTGGTGGCGGCGGCATCGCGGGGCCGAGTGCGCGCTGGAGACCACGGACCCGGAGACGGGTACGGAAGAGCTGCCCGTCGCCGAAGATGGGCCGGACCCGCTGCAATCCGTTCTTTCGCACGAGACGCAGGATCTGGTCCAGACCGCTCTGGGCCGTTTGGACGAGAGCCACCGGCTGGTGCTCGTCCTGAGAGAGATCGAAGGGTTCAGCTATGACGAGATTGCCGAGGTACTAAAGGTCTCAGCGGGCACCGTGAAATCGCGCCTGGCACGAGCGCGGCAGTCGCTCCGCAGAGAGCTGGAGAACGTGATGGAGCCTGCGGGTCGCGAAGTGCCCGCGTGGCACCCGGCGGAGGCCGAATAGGAATGTCAATGCTGCACTGGTGGAAATTCAAGAGACACCTCTCGCCCTACCGGGACCATTCTCTTCCTACGCCCAAGTTTCGAGCCCTCTGGGGCCATCTGTTCCATTGCCCGGAGTGTCGCGGCGAATTGAACGAGATGGAGCAACTGGGAAGCGCTCTGCGCGCGCTGCCATCTCCCGCCATCCCCAAGGACCTCTCCTTTGAGATTCACCTGCGGCTGTCGCAAGAACAGATGCGCAGAGAGCGGCCCAGCTTGTTTTGGAGGCTAACCACGCAGTGGGGCCACTTGGCCATTCCTGGCCTGAGCGGCGTCTTAGCGAGCTTGATTCTGTTCTCCGCTTTTCTGCCGAGCCTGTGGCCGGCCGTAACGCACAGCCAGGACATTCCTCTGCTGCTGCACACTCCGGCGCGGCTGCTGGGCACGGGGCCCCTCGAATGGGGGACCAAATCGGAGGAGATGGTCGTGCAAATCCTCGTGGACCCGCAGGGCCGCGTAGCCGACTATGATATTGTCGACGGAAGGTACACGCCGCAGGACGTTCGTGACCTCCGCAACCGCCTGCTGTTTACGTTTTTTGATCCCGCTACCGTCTTCGGAATGCCCAAGTCGGATACTTTGCTGATTTCCTTCCGCAGCCTGCGGATCCGCGGCTAGCCCGACCAGCGGCCGTACCCTGGGACACACAGGCCGCTCATCTTTCCCACCGTTCTTTCCTATTCTGGCAACAGCTTTGCTATCATAGAGTTATCTAACCAGTGTCAGGATGAGGGTTCCGCGTGGACTGGGAACTGACCGAAGAGCAGCGCGCACTAAAGCGAACCGTGCGCGAGTTCGCTGAAAGAGAAATCCGCCCGCACGTCCGCGAGTGGGACGAGCAGGCTCGCTTTCACGCTGAGCTAATCCTCCCGATGGGTGAACTGGGGTTGCTGGGGATCGTCATCCCGGAGCAGTATGGAGGGGCCGGTCTGGGCTACGTCGAGCAGGCCCTGGCAATGGAGGAGTTGGCGCGCGTGGACCCTGCAGTGGCGCTGACGGTGGCGGGGCACTCGTCGCTGTGTTCCAACCACATCCTGCAGAGCGGCAGCGAAGGGCAGCGCTCGCGCTACCTGCCGGGACTGGCCAGCGGCAAGAAGCTCGGCTGCTGGGGTCTCACGGAACCTGGCGCCGGCTCCGATGCCGGCGGCACCCGCACTCGCGCCGAGCGTTGCCCGCAGGGGTGGCGCATCAACGGAAACAAGACGTTTACCACCAATGGCAGCCACGCCGATGTGTGCGTCGTGATGGCGCTCACCAGCGCCGGGCACGGCCACCACGACATCTCCGCCTTCCTGGTGGAACGAGGAACGAAAGGCTTTCGCGCCGGCCGTGAGGAACGCAAGCTCGGCATGTGCTCCAGCGACACTTCCGAGATGATCTTCGAGGATTGCATCGTCCCGGAAGCGAACCTGTTGGGCCAGGAGGGGCGCGGCTTTTTCGACAGTCTGCACGTGCTGGACAAGGGCCGTATCACCATCGCGGCCCTCTCGGTCGGCCTGGCGCAGGGCGCCTTTGAGGCGGCTCTGGGTTATGCGCAGGAGCGCCGGCAATTTGGCAAGGCCATCGCCGAATTCGAAGGCATGCAATGGAAGCTCGCCGATATGGCAACGGAGCTGGAAGCCGCGCGCTTGCTCACCTACCAGGCTGCGCGCCGGCAAGATGCCGGGCTGTCCATCACCAAAGAGGCCTCCATGGCCAAACTGTTTGCCAGTGAGATGGCTGTCCGCATGGCGGACCAAGCCGTGCAAATCTACGGCGGCTACGGCTTCCTGAAGGACTATCCCGTGGAAAAATACTATCGCGACGTGAAGCTGTGCACGATCGGCGAAGGTACCAGCGAGATCCAACGCTTGGTGATCGCGCGGCAGCTGCTGCAGGGAAATGTCTGAACCGCAGCCAGCCTGGCTGGAAGAGTGGGCGGATCAGGTCCTGCGGGGCGACACCCGCGCCATGGCGGCGGCGATCAGCGCGGTCGAGAACCGCGACCCGCGGTCGATTGCGCTCCTGCAGCGGTTGTTTCCGCACACCGGGCGTGCCACGCTCATCGGCGTTACCGGAGCCAGTGGATCGGGCAAGAGCACGCTAGTGGACCGTCTGGCAGCCGCGCTGCGCCAGCAAGGCCATCCGGTGGCGATTCTCGCCGTGGACCCCACCAGCCCGTTCACCGGCGGCGCGATTCTCGGCGACCGGCTCCGCATGCAAGCCGCTGCCCATGATCCTGGAATCTTCGTTCGCTCGCTTGCGACCCGCGGGGCCCTCGGGGGTCTTTCGAGCGCCACGCTCGATGCCGCGATGGTGCTGGACGCCGCCGGCAAACAATTTATACTGGTGGAGACGGTGGGCGTGGGCCAGGATGAGGTGGACATCGCGCAGCTCGTCGATGTGACGCTGCTTCTGCTCGTCCCGCAAATGGGCGACGACGTGCAAGTCTTCAAAGCCGGCGTAATGGAAATTGCGGACGTCTTCGTCATCAACAAGGCAGACCTGCCTGCCGCCGACCGGTTGGAACAAGATCTGCGCAGTCTTGTCGAGGTGGCGCAGGAGCAGGAAGGGCACCGGCAGCCGACGATCGTTCGGACGGTCGCAATCGAAGGAGAAGGCGTGAGCGAGCTGCTGGGAGCTGTCACCGGCTATGTGGCTTTCGCACGCAGCACCGGCGCGTTCGACGAGCGCAGACTCTGCGCCTGGCGCAGTCGGCTTCTAGAACGTGTTCGCGAGCGGGCGCTGGAGCGGGTCGGGCTGCAGGCCTGCAGCAACGGCCTGCTGAATCGGTACGCCGTCGAAGTTGCCACACGCCAGCGCGACCCCTATTCGGTCGCGGATGAAATTCTGGAGCAGGCGGGGCGCAGTGCCGCAAGAGAATAGCAACGCGGCTGCTCTGGACGGGGCGGTGCTCGATCATCTGGGGATCGCGGTGCACTCGCTGGAAGAGGCAGTCCGTTTCTACCAGGAAGTGCTCGGCTTGCGGGTTTCCGGTTATGAAACCATCCCCGCGGAAAAGACCAAAGTGGCGACGATCCCGCTGGGTAAGGTTGGTATCGAGCTGCTGGAGGCAACCGAACCGGACTCGCACATTGCCCGCTTCCTTGCGCGGCGCGGCCCCGGGCTGCACCATGTCTGTCTGCGCGTGCCCGATCTGAGCGCCGCAATTGCCCGGATGTGCGAGCGCGGAGTGCGGTTCGTGAATCAGGAACCCGGCGTGGGCGTCGGCGGACACCGCTATGTATTCATTCATCCCTCCAGCGCCGGGGGTGTTCTGCTCGAACTGGTCGAGGGGCCTCCACCGCAACCGTAACTCGGCGGTCATCGCGACCCAAGCTTGGGGGGGGACCTGAACGCCGTTATTTCATAGATTCGATAGATTCGGAAGATAAATTCTGTGTTCTGATCGTGGAGCGTAAATGACACAAGCGGAAATTGGCGTGATTGGCGGTAGCGGACTCTATTCTCTGCCCGGCCTCGAAGGCGCGCAGGAAGTTACACTCGACACGCCGTGGGGAGCGCCGTCGGACGCCTACGTGTTAGGAACCCTGAAGGGGCGGCGCGTGGCGTTCCTGGCGCGGCACGGGCGCGGGCACCGCATTCTGCCCTCCGAGCTGAATTTTCGAGCCAACATCTTCGGCTTCAAGAAACTCGGCGTGGAGCGCATTCTCTCCTTCAGCGCGGTCGGCTCGCTGCGGGAAGACCTCTCCCCGCAGATGTTTGTGCTGCCGGACCAGTTCTTCGACCGCACGCGCGGCCGCGTCTCGACTTTTTTCGGTGACGGAATGGTCGCCCACATTGCGTTTGCGGACCCCATTTGCCCGTCTCTGCTCGATGGGATGCACCAGGCCTGCCGCGCTGCGGGCGTGCCGGTTCACCGGGGCGGCACGTATATCTGCATGGAAGGTCCCGCCTTTTCCACCAAGGCTGAGTCGCATCTCTACCGCTCCTGGAAGATGGACATCATCGGCATGACCAACCTGCAGGAGGCCAAGCTCGCACGCGAGGCGGAACTCTGTT
>JBGPJR010000164.1:0-5134 GCA_041485545.1 Terriglobia bacterium | reverse complement strand
CCTTGCGAATCTCCCGCGCCAGGGCCAGGCACGCCGCGCGCCGGTCCGGGTAGTGTTCGTTGAAGGACCAGTCCATCATCGTGTAAGGTCCGGTCAGCATTCCCTTCACGGGGCGGGCAGTGAGGCGGCTGGCAAACTTCCACCACTCCACCGTCATCGGGCCGGGCCAGCGAACCTCCCTGGTGATAATCGGCTTGTGATAATAGCGGTTTCCGTAGGAGCGGATCAGGTCGCCGATTTCAAAGCCGCCCATCCGCTCGGCAAAATAAGCCACCATGTCGCCGCGGTACTGCTCGCCGTCCACTACGACGTCGATGCCCAGACTGTCCTGGGTCTCCATCCAAAAGGCCGTGGCCTTTTCCTCTTCCTTCTTCAAGGCTTCGGCGGAGATCTTCCCCTTGGCGAAATCACTGCGGGCCTGCATCAAAGCGGGAGGCTTCGGAAAGCTCCCCACGGTGGTGGTTGGCAGCAGCGGCAGATTCAATCCCAGTTGTTTCAGTTTGCTTCGATCCATAATGGTGTTCCCTCTTCCCTACGCCGTCGTTTCCAATGCGGCGCGGGATCGGGAGTTTCCTCGCATCACTGCGAAATGCGGTTTCGGATTTCGACCAGGCGCTGCAGCTTGAGCCGTGCGCGGTCGCGCGGCAGATACTCCAGGCCGCAAGACGGATTCAAAAACGATTCACTGGCGCGGACGTTCGGCAGAATCCGCTCCAGCGTCCGGGCCACGGCATCCGCGTCTTCGAGTTTCGTATTGCGCCCATCGATCAGTCCAAGACCCAGCGCCTTGGCCGGTTTCGCCGCTACTAGCTGGTCGGCCAGGCTCGTGCCGTAGGTGAAGTCCAGCGCCAGAATGTCGGCGGGCATGCTCAACAGATGATGCAGGCCGGGTGCCGCGTCCCCGAAGTAGACAGCCAGTACGAGCCGTGCTTTCCCTTTGACCGCGGAGAGCTTTTTCCAGGTCTCCTCCAGCAGATCCCAGTCGGCGTGCGATGCCTCGGCGAGAATGGAAGGCTCGTCCACCTGAATGACCGTAGCCCCGGCCGCCGCCAGTTCGCTCACCTCGCGCGCGATGGCTTCGTTGTAGTCGAGCACCAGCCGCGCAAAGTCCTTCTGGTAGGGAGGATATTCCACAGTCGAATGCCGCGCCAGCGTGAAGGCCCCCGTCAGCACGGGCTTGACGGGCTTGGCGCTGACGGAGCGGGCCATCTCGTACTCCGGGCGCAGGACGGGGTGCGACCACACCACCGGGCCTTGCACCACCGGCTGGCGCAGATAAAAGTTGGTGTCAAAAAATCGCAGCAGGCCGTTCACCGACACGCCTTCGAGCTTCCCCGCCACGTGCGAGATGGGGTCGTACCAGCGGATCTGGCCGTCGGTCACCAGGTCCAACCCGCTGGCTAACTGCTCCTCAATGGCGGCGCGAGTGAGCGCATCCTCGGCTGCCCGGACATCCGCATCGGTCTTCTTGCCGGTATCGCGCTGGGCGATGGTCTGCCGCAGCAAGTGCAGCTTCGGCGAGTCTCCGATGCGTGGGTAGCTGCCATTGCTCGTTGTCATCAGCTGCATGGCTGTGTGGTGAATCCGCCTCTCTTGGTGGTTGGGCCAACGCCGCGTGCCGTCGGCGCGCTGCTAAAACTCCAGGGCGACCTGGTTTGGAAGGAGCCCTCTTTCGTGCCCCAGCCGAAACAGCGTTTCGATGGCCCGCAGGCCACGTGCGCCGTAATCCAAAGTATAACCGTTCACGTACATGCCGACAAACTTGTCCGCCAGCGCCGGCTCCATGTCGCGGGCAAATCCCAAGGCGTAGGCCATGGCCTCGGCCCGATGATCGAGCGCGTACTGGATGCTCTCCCGCAGCAGGCGCGCAGCCTCGTCGCGCAGCGCGCGGGGCCACTCCCGGCGGATAGCGTTGCCGCCCAGCGGCAGCGGCAGGTCGAATTGCTCCATCCACCAGCGGCCCAGGTCCACGGCCAGATGCAGCCCCAGATGAGGAAACGTCAGCTGCCCCTCGTGGATCAGCAGGCCCGCATCCACGCTTCCTTCCTGAACCGCGTCCAGGATCTTGTCGAACGGGACCACCACCGGCTGAAAGTCCGGCTGGAAGATCTTCATGGCCAGATAGGCAGTGGTGAGCGTACCCGGGACCGCGATTTTCTTCCCCGCCAGCTCGGCAGGGGCGAGCGCTTTGCGGCTGACCACCATCGGCCCGTAGCCGTCGCCCAGGCTGCCGCCGCAGGGCATTAGCACGTAGCGGTCCGCGATATAGGGATAGGCGTGGAAGGAGATCGCCGTAATGTCCCACACGCCCCGCTGCGCTTCGCGGTTCAGCGACTCGATGTCTTTCAGATGATGGCGGAACTCCAGCGCACCGGTAGGCACCTTGCCCGTCGCCAGAGCGTAGAACATGAAGGCGTCATCTGAGTCCGGGCTATGAGCCACCGTAACGGTCTGCTGGGTCATGCGTTGGTTCCTGTTAGCTCCGTTTCCTACTTGGCCACAGAAAAATGGCCGATCACCAAGTGGTCCAGCCCCGAGCAGTAGAAGCTGCGCACCGCGTCGCGGGGCGAGCAAACCAGCGGCTCACCAAAAAGGTTAAAGGAGGTGTTGAACAGGACGGGAACGCCCGTGGCCCGTCCGAAAGCGTCCAGCAACTCCCAGAACAGCGGATTGGTTTTGCGTTCCACGACCTGCACGCGGATGCGTCCCGGCCCGTCGGGATTTCCGTCGCCTGTCGCGCGGTCCGGCAAAAGGTTGGAGGCGAAGGTCTCGCGGTAAGCTGGCTTCACGCGGCCGACCGTAGCCAGAAAGCGCGCCATCGGCTGGAACTCGAAAAACTCCCCGGCCCGCTCTTCGGTGACCGAGGCAGCGAAGGGGCGAAACTGCTCACGATGCTTGACGAACTGATTGAGGTTCTCGTTGACATAGCGGCCCAGCGGCGAAGCCAGGATGCTGCGCGCCCCCAGCGCTCGCGGCCCGAACTCGGCGCGTCCCTGGAACCAGCCCACGATCTGGTCCGCGCGGAGGGCCTCCACCGCCGCCGCGATCATTTCCTGGCGCTTCGGCAGGTAGCGAAAGCGCAGCTTGCAATTTTCCAGCACATCTTTGATGGCATCGTCGGTGTACTCGGGTCCGCAAAACAGGTGCTGCAGGGGGCAGCGGGTGTTCAGGCCGAGCAGCGCGTGAGCGCAATACAGGGCGGCCCCCAGGGACGTGCCGGCGTTGCCGGCTGCCGGCTGCGCAAACACTCCGGAGAAGATTCCGGACGTTTCCAGCCGTTCGATGAGCAGCGAGTTCAGAGCCACTCCTCCCGCCAGGCAAAGGTTGTGGACCTGGTGCTGTTCTGAAAAGCGTCGGCCGATCTCGATTACGGTCTCTTCGAGCACCTCCTGCATGCTGGCCGCCAGATTCGCGCGCGTCTCGTGCGGGAGCGGGCGGCCAAGTTCTAGGCCGGTTTCCTGAAAGAATTTCTCCGCGAAGCCGCCGGTTTCGTCGCGTCCAGCGTGAAAGTAGCTCTGGTCCACGCTCAGCAGAGCGCCCGGGTCCGTGCGGAGAAGCTTGCGAAAGACTTCAGCGTACTCGGGCTTGCCCCAGGCGCTCAGCCACTGCAGCTTGTGTTCGTCTCCGCCGGGCGCGAAACCAGCCAGCGCCGCTACGCGGCTGTACAGACTCCCCACCGAGTCGGGCAGATAAGCATCCTCCAGGGGCTCCAGGGTGACTCCCTTCGCGAGAGAGAAGCTGGCGGACTTCAGGTCACCATTTTCGTCTAGAGTCAGCACGCCGGCCTGCTCGAAGGGCGATGGAAAATACGCCGAGGCCGCGTGGCACAGATGGTGGTCCAAGACCACCACTTTGCTGGCCGGGAACTGCTCCTTCAGCCTCCTGGGGATCGACGCTTCCCCACGGGACAGGCCGCCGGGTTCGCCTCCGCGCAGCGGCCGCGCCAGAGCAATGTACTCGACCTGGTCGGGGCGCAGCCGGCTCGCTTCCAGGCAGTAGGAAATAGCCCGAACCGGCAGGCCTCTCACCCGACGCACGCGGGCGAGCTTTTCCTCTTCGACCGCCGCCAGCAGCTGGGTGTCCTCCAGCAACACCGCCGCCGAGTCGTGATTCCCGGCTGATATTCCCAATATGTGACGGCCCATTTCTGATTGGTCTCGCGAAAGCTGCCTGGGTTCCTTCCAGCGGCTGAACCGCTCGGCGCAACCCGCGCGCCCGTTCAGCGGAGCTCCCAGGTGGCATGCTCACCGTTACCGTTTCGGCAGGTCTCGCTCTTGGTATTGCCCGAAGAGGAAGTCACGCCGAGTGGTCCGGCGCTTTATTTGCGCTGGGTTTCCCAGTCGTAGTGAATGTCCGGATCGTTCCACGCAATACGCCCTTCGTCGGAGGGATTGTAGAACTGGTCCGTCGCATACACCAAAATAGCCGATTCGGCGCCCAGCACCTTATAGCCATGTCCAACCCCGGGCGGTATGAGAATCTGCAAAGGCCGCAGCGTTCCCGTGTAAATCGTATTCAACTGTCCGAAGGTGGGGGAAGCCATGCGCAGATCGTAGAGCGCCACCTGAAATAAGCCGGACACTGGCGCCCAAAGATCGGTCTGCTGCAAGTGGTAGTGGAAGGCTTTGACGGTGCCCCGATAGGCCAAGGAAGCCGAAAGCTGCAGGCGTTTGGTGGCGACCAGGTTTGCAGCCAACCCCTCGCCCAGGCGGAACAACTCCTCAAAATAGCCCCGGTCATCCGGGCGGATGACCAGCGGGGCGAGCTGAACTCCGGCAATCCGTCCCGCGGCTTCGGCTCCGTCCAGGATCGCGCCTAAACTACCCGGCCCGTTGCGAACCACCGCCAGCTCCAACGAGCCCGCTCTGGCGATGCGCCGCACCTCGGTGGCCTGCGAATCTGTCTGCAGCATCCCTGCCATGGCCTCTGGCTCAACGTGAACCAACATCGTACCACATCGGGTCCGCTTCCTCGCAAGACTCCCTGCCAGCGGGCGGAAAGTCGCCGAGACATGCATTTTCCTGGGCGAGGTGCGGAAGGTCGGGATGGCGAGAATTTTCCGGATCTGGAACCGCGGCCTCGCGTTTCGTTTTGAGACATTTTCCCAAACTGGCCCTCCGCGCGAATGCGGCGG
>JBGPJR010000163.1:0-5150 GCA_041485545.1 Terriglobia bacterium | reverse complement strand
AGCCATTGCCGGTGTTGGGACCACCTCACTCCACGCTCCAGGGAGTCTCCAGCTCCGTGCAGGACGCAGCATTATGCCACGCTTCCCCGCACGGACAACCAAACTCGTTAGCTACCCGGCTGGCCAAGGGTAACCGTCCTGCCCTCCAGTAGCAGACGGCAAGTCTAACCAGCAGGATTCAGGCTGTCAATGGTTTTTTGCATAACTTGCAAAAAAAATCGTTATTAGTTCTAGAACTTGGCATTATAAGTATGAATCGCTGCGCTATTTTTGGAGAAGTGGATTTATTTGTCAGATACTGTGGTATATTCCCACCTTCGAGACATCGGCGAAGCTGATCGCGGCAGAGGTGAATTTATGAATCCTTCCGAAGTCTTAAACTTGCTGCTCGAGGAGAAGGTCGAGTTCCTACTCCTGCAATTCACCGATATCTTAGGCTCTATTAAGACCGTCGAGATCCCTGCCAACAAGTTCGACGGGGCGCTGGCCGGCGAGGTAACGTTTGACGGTTCCGCGCTGGAAGGTTTTCACCGCACCATCGAGTCCGAATTGCTGCTCCAGCCCGATCTGGAGACGCTGCACATCTCTCCGGCCGCAGCGGGCGAAAGCCGCACCGCGCGGCTGATCTGTGACGTGTATAACCTGGACCATACGCCTTTCGAGGGCTGTCCGAGGACGCGCCTGAAACTCGTTCGGGAACAGTACACCTCACTGGGCTATACCGTGCTCGTCGCGCCGGAGATCGAATTTTTCCTCTTCCAGCGCGACGCCCAAATGAGGCCCACCACTCGGACCGAGGATCCGGGAAGCTATTTCGATCTGGTGCCGCTCGATCGCGGCGAAGAGACGCGGCGGCGCATCGTCACCGAGTTGTGCTCCAGCGGCTTTTTAGTCGAGGCAGGCCACCATGAAATCGCGCCGGGTCAGCATGAAATTGATCTGAAGGAGGCCCCGGCCCTGGCCATGGCCGACCTCACCGCAACGCTCCGCATGCTAACACGCGCCGTGGCCACGGCGCATGGCCTGCATGCCACCTTCATGCCCAAGCCCATCTACGGGCGCGACGGCTCCGGAATGCATCTGCATCTGATGGTGCGCAAGGGCGAACGCAATGCGTTTGAGGACCCCAAGGATGCACACGGGTTGAGTGACGTGGGCAAGTGGTTCATCGCGGGACTGCTGGCGCATGCGCGCGGATTCTCCGCCGTAACCAATCCCCTGGTGAACTCCTACAAGCGGTTGGTGCAGGGCTTTGAATCGCCCACGCACCTGGTCTGGTCGGAGCACAACGTAAACCCGCTGGTGCGCGTGCCGCCGATTCGCGGGGCGCAGACGCGCTGCGAGTTGCGCAGTCCCGACCCCTCCTGCAACCCCTATCTGGCCCTGGCCGTCGTGCTGCGGGCCGGCCTGCACGGCATTCAGGAGAAACTCGATCCTGGCCCTCCCATCAGCAAGAACATTTACCGCATGAGCGCGCGCGAGCGGGCGCGTTTCAACATTGACCCGCTGCCGGCAGACCTCCATGAAGCGACGCTGGCCCTGAAAAAGGACAAACTGGTTCAGGAATGCCTGGGGCCGGTCATTTACAAGTACCTGATGGAAGCGCAGCAAGCGCTCTGGAAGGATTACTCCCAGCACGTCCACCCCTGGGAGTTGGAGCACTACCTAGCGTACTATTAGCGCCATGACGGCAGCGTGGGATGAGGTTATGCTGCGCCCGGCGCGCGCCGAGGATTTCGAGTTCATCCGGCATCTGCATCGCTCCTGCTTCAAGACCTACGTGGAGCAGACCTGGGGTGAATGGGACGAGGCCGACCAGTTGCAACGCCTCCACCGGGCGCGTTGGCTCAGCGGCGACATCATTGTGTTTCAAGACCGCGAGATCGGTCTTATGGCAGTCCAGGATCAAGGCGCTGCTCTGTTCCTCGAACTCATCGCTCTCTTACCCGAATATCAAAACAAGGGCTTGGGCACAAAGTTGATTCAGCAACTGTTCGCAAACGGCGACGCCAGAGCAATCCCCGTGCAACTCAGCGTGCTGAAGGTCAACCCGGCCCGAGCTCTCTACGAGCGGCTCGGATTTAGTCTCGTCGGAGAAGATGAACAACGTTGGTATATGGAGCGCGGGGCCCTCAGAAGCCCAGATCAGCTGAGCTAACATTACCAGATGGCTTCCCGCGCCAAGCCCGCCTCAACCAAGATTAGAGCAGCCTCCCTGGAGCCGCTGGTGCGCCTGAGCTTGCTGGCCACGGCGAGTTCCGGCCTGCTCCTCGTTCTGGCATTTCCCAAGTTCAACCTGCTGCCGCTCGCCGGTGTGGCGCTTCTGCCGATGCTGGTCGCTACGGCGAAGGAGCCGTCCGCTTGGCGACGGTTTGCCGGCGGGTACCTCGGCGGGCTGATGTTTTTTGGCGGCACCTGCTACTGGATGTATAACGTCCAGCGAGATTATGGCGACCTAAGCGTCCCCGCAGCGGCCGGCACGTTCGCACTGTTCTGTTTCCTGTTCGCGCTCTATTGGGCCATTTTCGCATGGTTCGCGGGATACCTATGGAACCTCTCCTGGGGACCTGCGGCGGTACCGCTGTTGTGGGTTGCGCTGGAATATGCACGGACCTATTTCCCGTTCACGGGCTTTCCCTGGCTGCTCACCGGCTACGCCCTGACCGATTATTTCCCATTAGCAAGATTGGCGCGCTGGACCGGAGTCTACGGCCTCTCCTATCTGCTGCTGGCGCTGCCTGTAGCCTGCGTGTGGCTGTTTATCCGTCCGGGCCGGCTGGCCACCGCGCATCTGATTGCGGTCGTAGCCCTGCTGGTCGCACTTGCCGCCACTGCGCAGCAGGAAACGTATAGGGAGGATCAGCGGGCCTATCTGGTGCAGACCGACATCCCGCAGAACGCCGCCTTTGAGCGATGGGACACCACGACGCAGGCGCCGCTGCTCAAACGGCTGCGCGAGCTGACGCTCCAGGCTGTGGGCCGGCCGGAGTCGCCCGCTCTGGTAATCTGGCCGGAGGTTCCCGTCCCGTTTTACTACCATGACGACTCCTTCACGCGCCCTTACGCGGAAGACCTCGCGAGACGGACCAACAGCAACCTCATCATGGGAATTGTGGCGTATGCCCCCGGATCGCACCAGACGCAGCCGCTCAACAGCCTGGTGCTGCTGGACCCTTCGGGAAAGCTCCTGGCGCAATATGATAAAATTCACTTGGTGCCCTTCGGCGAGTACGTCCCGATGCGGCGCTGGCTGACGCTGGCCGAGAAGCTGACAGCCGAGGTGGGCGACTTCCTGCCCGGCAGCCGCCTGGTGGTCAGCAACTTTCCCGCCGATCACGAACGGGGCAAGCTGAGCGGCTTCATCTGCTACGAAGCGATCTTCCCGGACTTGGTGCGGCGGTTCGTGCGGGACGGCGCGGAGGTGCTGGTCAACATCTCGAATGACGGATGGTACGGGAGTTCCGCGGCGCGTTATCAGCATCTAATAATGGCGCGGATGCGCGCCATCGAGAACGCGCGCTACCTGCTGCGGTCCACCAACACCGGGATGACGGCGGTGATCCGGCCGAACGGGCAAGTGAGCGCGCAACTGGCTCCCGACCAAGCGGCCGTGCTGTCGGCGCCCTGGGCGCTCGAGCAGCGCCAGACTTATTACACGCTTCACGGCGATGTGTTCGCGATGGCAGCGTGCGGTCTTGCCGCCCTGGCCTGCATCGCAGCACGGCTCGGCGGCCGCAGCAAGCGGTAGAACACATAGTTGAAAGAGGAACGACATGATTGAGGAAAGACTTCGGCAGTTCGAGGAGTTGAAAGGCAAGATCCAGGATATTCGGAGTTTTCTTTGAGGCCCCCCGCAAACGTCAGGAGCTCGCGGAGGTAGACAAGAAAACCGCCGAGCCCGGCTTCTGGAACGATCCGCAGAACTCCCAGAAAATCCTTCAAGCCAGGAAGCGCTTGGAAGAAGCGCTGCGCACCGATGAGGAACTGGCGCGCGACCAGTCCGATGTGGAAGTGTTGTTCGAGCTGGCCGCCGAGGGCGAGGACGTCGGCCGCGACATCGTGGCGCAGTTCGATAAGCTCAAGGAGCAAGTAGAGCGAATCGAAACGCAGACCCTGCTCTCGGGCGAGAACGACCGCGCCAATGCCATCCTCGCGATTCATGCCGGGGCCGGCGGCACCGAGGCCTGCGATTGGGCCGAAATGCTGCTGCGCATGTACATCCGCTGGGCCGAGCGCCAGGGCTTCTCCGCGGAACTCGTCGAGTTCACCGAGGGCGAAGAGACGGGGTTCAAGTCCGCCACGGTCACGATCACCGGCGAGTACGCTTTCGGGCTGCTGCAATCGGAGATCGGCGTGCACCGCTTAGTGCGGCTATCTCCGTATGACGCGCTCAAGAAACGGCACACCTCGTTCGCCAGCGTATTTGTGATCCCCGAGATCGACGAGAACATCAGTATCGAGGTTCGCGAAGAGGACCTGCGAATTGATACCTTCCGCTCCGGGGGAGCCGGCGGCCAGCACGTCAACACCACCGACTCGGCTGTCCGCATTACCCACATCCCCACCGGCATCGTGGCGCAGTGCCAGAACGAGCGCTCGCAGCACAAGAACCGCTCCGTCGCGCTAAAAATTCTGAAGGCGCGGCTTTATGAATATGAGCTTGAGAAAAAGCAGAAGGAATCCCGCAAAGTAGAAGACGCCAAAATGGGCATCGACTTTGGGAGCCAAATTCGCAACTACGTCCTGCACCCCTACCGCCTCATTAAGGATGTCCGCACCAAAGTGGAGGTCGGCGACGCCGACCGCGTCCTCGACGGCGACATAGATATGTTTATCCGCGCCTATCTTCTAGCCCGCCGCTCCGAAACCAAACCGGTGTAGAATTGTGCTATGGCTGAATACACTTACAGAGTGATCTATGAACGGGTCGAGGAGGGTGGCTACCAGGTCATCTTCCCTGCAATCCCTGAGATTATCACCTACGGTCGCACGCTGGAAGAAGCTCGGGAGATGGCGCAGGATGCTCTTACCTGTCATATCCAGAGCCTTCGAGATGACGGCGAAGAAATTCCGACGGACCTATTCCTGAAAGAGAAACCCGTCGTCGAAGAAATGAAGATTGCGGTTTAGCGGTTTGTTGAAAAACTCTT
>JBGPJR010000162.1:0-5203 GCA_041485545.1 Terriglobia bacterium | reverse complement strand
GACCGTAAGGTAGACACGCCGGAGTAGAAAGTGTCTGCCGTTCGAATCGAAAAGCCCTGAGCAGCGGTTGTGTTGGAGAAGGCGATTGTTGGAGATCGGTTGCCCGTTGTTTCCAAGACTACACCACCAGCTACGAGTACTGCTTCCGCATCTTATTGCACAACAAAATAGGCAACCAGGCACCCGGCCACGGCCCATTCGAGCCAATCCGCGCGCCAGTCCAGCTTTGTTTTCATGAGCGTCCATGCTTTCGCGAGGAGCGTCATAGCCGCGGTCAGCAGGGCATAAATCATCAGCCACTCCCCCAAGCCGATTTCTTTTCCAATGATCTTCCGCAGATTCAAGCTCGGATTGACGAGGGAACCGTAGATGATCACGAGGTGGGTGATGTAGATCACCAGCGATTCCCTGCCCAGGGGCACGAGAAACGGCAACGCCAAGCTGACGCGTGATTCCATCCGGGCGAGCAGGGACAGCACCGCGGAGAAAAATCCCACCCGCAGCAGAAAAAACTGCGGGCTCGCGTTCCAGAAATCGTCGTAGGGCGCGGGCAGGGGCAGGAACCCTGCGAGCGCGCCGGCCACCAGGAGCAACAGGCCAAGCCGGCCGCTCAACTTGAAGAAAGCTGATGCCGCTTCGTTCTGCCTCGCATCTGCATAGAGATATCCCCACACTGCCCCCGCAAACAGGAATCCGGCATATGGGAATAGCGGGAAGAACGAGCCCCAACTTTTGCTCAGGTAGGTTCCCAGCCACCACGGAAGTCGCGGAGAAAGCGCCCACACTAAGGGGCTAGCCAGTGAAATTCCGATGGCCAGGGCGACGCAAGCGCGCAGGAACCATCGGGGGCTCGGCAGAAACCAGGCGAGGACGAGAAGGGCGAAGGCGCTAACGGCGATGCACTGCAGCACGTCCATGTTGCGGAAGCTGGCAATCTGCGGGTCGGTGGCCTCGAGCAACGTTCGGTGCAAGGAGAAAAACGGCAGGTGCAGCGCCAAGCCGAGCAGCAGGATCTCTCCCAATCGCAGCAGACGGTTGCGCAGCACCGGGCTCCAGGAGCGATAGTCGTTCCAGCGGCGATCGATGGACATCCCGAATGGGATTCCGGAGGCGAATAGGAACGCCGGGGCCGGAAGATTGAATAGTTTGTCATGGTAATAGTAGAGGGTATTCCAGCCCTCCGAATGGATCACCAACGCATTGGTGATATGCGCGTCGAACATGCCGAACACGGCCAATCCTCGAAACAGATCCAGCCAGACAAGCCGGCTGGAAAAGGCAGAGTGCGAAGCGTCCGGGTGGTTCATGGTAAAGGGAATGCACTGGCGCAGAAAGCTGGAGGTTACTCGCGCGCCGTGGCCCTGTCAAGGCGGCGCGGTTCTACAGAGGCCCGGTTGCAAGAGTGGCGGGAAGAAAAATGGAGCTGCTGAAAATTATGGCGCGCCCTAGGCGACGATCTTAGAACACTTCCCAACTTCCCAATCCCATGTGCTAGTGCGAAAGACCAGATGTACCGGACCCGGCTTTGCTCCAAAGTAGCAATCGCAACTGGCCTCCCGCACCTCCAGTTCCGTTTCTTTCGGGGGAATTCTCTTGCAACGCTGCCACGAACTAACTATCCTGTTCCGCGAGAGGCGGTTCCGCTGCCCAGTACTGGGGCTTTGATCGCTTCAAGGAGCGAGCGGTGGTCCAAGGCCAACCAGATTTTCCACTTCTTACCCGGTCGCGGAGAGTCTCGCCAGAAGTCCTCAAAGCCCTGCAACACATTGATACGGTGAGCGGGCGTGGTGCAACGACTAGCCGACGCACGCTGCCGCAGCTGGATGAGGCCACACTGCGGACGCTCCCCGAAATGGCCGAGCAAGCTTTAGGGGGGGATCACCCGGAGTTTGCCAAGGTGTTGCACCGGCTCGCGGTGCTATATCACTCCCAGGAGAAGCTCGAAAAGGCCGAGTCTCTTTATCGCCGGGCTTTGGTTACTGCGGAAAAAGCATTCCGTGAACCCAATCTGGAATTGGGTCTCATCATAAACAACCTCGGGCGGCTTCTCCAGGATCAAAAGAAATTTGCGGAGGCGGAAAGGCTTTACCAGCGGGCTCTCGAAGTCTTGCAAGAAGCCGTCGGACCGGAACATCCCAAACTGGCGACCCCTATGAACAATCTTGCGAAGCTGTACCTGGACCAAGGCAAACGGGAACTAGCAGAGAAGATGTACCAGGATTCGATTGCTGTTCTGGAAAAGGCGCTTGGGCCGGAGCACCCGAAGGTCGTCAAGGCAAGAAAGAAACTGGGCGGTATGCTAAAACATAATGTGATCAAGACCATTGGGATTTGTGCGGAGTGCAACGAGGTAATCACAGGAATTCATCGCTGGGAGATGTTCGACGGCAAACCGATTCATAGTCACTGCAAGCCAAGCTAGGAAGAAAACGAGACGCAACAATTCATAGAGCTAATGGGCAAAGATGATCCGGGACACCCGTCAAACTAACGGTCGTCCTGAGTCTTCAAGAGCTTCGATTCTGTGCCGGAAGGAAACCCTTCCGACTTAGATCCTAGTGCCCCACCTATCACACTATGCCGTTCGGCACAGTTTTGTGCACCACTTTGCGCACCACAAGAAATCGTGAATGCCAGGGCTCTATATAAATTGACAAGGGATCATGGCGCGACTAGAATTTCACCTAGACGCGACCTTTCAGAAAGTGATCGTTATGCTCCCGCTCCTGAAGCGCGGGGCATCGTGGCAGTTAGTTCTGTATCAGGGAGATTCCCCATGGCAGATGGCAAGCAGGATGGCTGCCCCAATTCGACCGAGATCCAAGGTACGAATTCGGGCACGTGCGAGAAGCCTCGCCCGCAGTTGACGCGGCGCGATTTTCTGATTCGGAGCAATGCCGGAGCCGTCGCTGTCGGCGTCTTGAGCGGCGCCGGTTTCGCCAGCGGCCTCATCGAGGCGCCGCCGGCTCTTGCGCAGGCGGCACCGGCATCCGCGCTACCTGCTGGTTCGACCACGCGGCGGGTCTCGCTCGACATCGACGGCAGAAAGCATGACCTAACCGTAGACGTCCGCGAAAGCCTGTGGGAAACCATGAACTACCGGCTAGGGCTGGCCAACTCAAACCTGGGCTGCGATCGGGCGCAGTGCGGCGCCTGCACCGTCGTGGTGGATGGCAGACCTGTGAACGGCTGCAGCGTGCTGACCGCCCGCCACGGACGCGGCCAGAAGATTCTGACCGCCGCTGGAATTGCCTTGGGGCCCGGAACGCAGGGGCTGCATCCGGTGCAGCGGGCCTTTTGGCTGGAGGGCGGGTTCCAGTGCGGCATCTGCACGCGAGGCTTTGTCATGTCTTCGTACGCCCTGCTGCAGAAGAATAACAATCCCAGCACGGCTGAAATCAAGGAAGCCCTGGCCGGCAACATCTGCCGCTGCGGCGAGTACCCCAAGATCATCAGCGCGGTGAAGAAGGCCGCCGCCGAGATGCGCGGTGAGAAAGTTATTTACACTGCTCCGCTGATCACCGGCGAGGAGGGAGAGACCTCTTCGGCACCCGCCGTCACGGGCGTTTCCAAACAGTTCCAATTCGTAACCGCGCTCGGCACCATCGAGCAGTTGGATGATCTCTCGCTCGAATTGCGGCGGCGGCCAGGCATTCTGGGCGTCTCCGGAACGGAGCGCACGATTACGCCGATCTGGGATCCCGCGCAGCTGGACGAAGCCGGCGTGCGGCGGATCCTGGCTGACTCCGGGCATCCGGTTCGATAAGCGTAGCGAAGGAGAACCAAGGACATGGCTCTTAAAGTCGATCCCTTGCGCGTGGTTCGAGACCCCCAGTACGCTGCCAGCCTGACCGATGCGGACTGGCATACTCTGGTTTCTGATCCTGTGTGGGATGAGATGGTCGGCGAACACCAGGAGATGGTTGCCCCGGTTCTCACCCTTTACGCGCAACAGCTAGGCCGGCCGGCCCCTCGTCCGAGTCCCGCTAGTCCTCCCGCGGGAGAAGCACGGCAGCAGTTCGATGTCATCGGGAAACGGGTGCCGCGCCTTCACGGGCTGGGCGTGGTTACGAGCCTCGGCCAGTACACTCAGAACATGCGCATGCCGGGCATGTTGTATAGCCGTACGCTGCGCAGTCCGCATCCGCACGCCCGAATCAAGAGCATCGACACCAGCAAGGCCGAGGCTTTGCCCGGCGTGGTTACGGTACTGCACCGCGGGAATCTGCCGGAAGAGTACCGCGACGTAAAACTGGGCAGCGGCCCTCCCGACCGATTTCTGTTCAGCGAGGAGGTCTTTGAGCCGGGAGCTCCCGTCGCCGTGGTTGCGGCCGAGAGCGAGCATGTTGCCGACCATGCTACGCAATTGATCGAGGTGGAGTACGAAGTGCTGCCGCCCACCCTCGACATGATGGAGGGGACGCAGCCGTACACGCTGAAGCAATGGGAGAACGCGCAGGATGGCACCATTATCGGAATAACGCCGCCGTTGGTGCGCGGCAATCCGGATTCGGCGCGCGCCGACAACACCGTGGAAGCCGTGCTGACGAAATCCACCGAGCAGCACGTGGCGCTGGAGTTGACGAATTCGCTGATGTACTGGGACCAGGACCGGCTGATCGCTTATTGCACCACCCAGCACGCGCACGGCTCCCGCTCGGGACTTTCGCGGGCGCTGAAGCTGCCGGTAAACCGGGTTCGCGTCATACAGCCCGGATATATGGGCTCGGGATACGGTTACCGGTCGGGAATCGATCTGACGGAAGTGCACGCCGCCATCCTGGCCAAGATCACCGGACGCCCCATCAAGACGGTTTATACGCGCGCCGAAGACTTTGTAACGCGCACCCACCGGCCGCAGTTCCGCAACGAGATGAAGATGGGCGTCAACCGCGACGGGACCATCGCATTCGGCCTGTTCAAGGTCATCGCGAACGTCGGCGCTCAGCGCGCCGGCGCGGCCAGCGGGGCCTGGGTGAACATGCAGAACCTCTACAAGATCCCGAACCTGAAGCTCGAAGGCGTCGACGTCATGACCAACAGCTTCAAGTCGGGGCCCTACCGCTGCGTGAGCCACCCGAACGGCACCTTCGCGCTCGAGACGACGATGGAGAAGGCGGCCTACGCGATCAACATGGACCCGGTCGAGTTCCGCCTCAAGAACATCAACGAGGTCGGGAACCCCGACACCAAGCGTCCGTTC
>JBGPJR010000161.1:0-5229 GCA_041485545.1 Terriglobia bacterium | reverse complement strand
TGCTGGGCAGCTTTGCTGACGAGGTGCGCCGGGCCGGCTACACGCACGCGCTGCTGCTGGGCATGGGCGGAAGCAGCCTCTGTTCAGAGGTCCTGCGCAAAACGTTTGGCCTGCGGCCGGGATTTCTCGACTTGGCGGTGCTGGACAGCACGGACCCGGCTGCGGTACAAGCCGCGGAGCGGCGTGCACCGTTGGAACGCACGCTATTCCTGGTTGCCACCAAGTCCGGCACGACCACCGAGACGCTCTGTTTTTTCCGCTACTTCTTCGACAAAGTCCGCAGAAGAGCTGGAGCGCGCGCGGGCCAGCAGTTTGTCGCGATCACAGACCCGGGCAGTCCGCTGGTGTCGCAAGCGGGCGAGAGGGGCTTTCGGCGCGTCTTCTTGAATCCTGCTGATATTGGCGGACGCTACTCGGCTCTTTCCTATTTCGGCTTGCTCCCGGCAGCGTTGATGGGAATTGATATTCGAGCGCTGCTGGAGCGGGCCGCCGAGCTTCTGCCGCAGACCGATTCCAAACAGACAGACGACGCCATCCGGCTCGGCGCGGCACTGGGAGAACTCGGTCTGCACGGAAGAGATAAGATCACGTTTGTGCTCTCTCCCCCGATTGCAGCCTTCGGCTGCTGGGTGGAACAGTTGCTGGCCGAGAGTACTGGCAAACAGGGCCAGGGCCTATTTCCGGTCGACGCGGAACCATTGGGAGCACCAGCGCGCTATGGCCGCGACCGTGTTTTTGTGCAGCTGCGGCTGCGCTCCTCTAAAGATGCGGAGGCGGCGCGGCGGCTGGCCGCTCTGGAAAATGCCGGGCACCCGGTGATTCGTCTGGAGCTCAAGGATCTACTCGACCTCGGACGGGAGTTTTTCCGCTGGGAAATCGCCACCGCGGTTGCAGCCGCCATCGGCAAGACCGACGCGTTCGACGAACCAAACGTGAAGGAAAGCAAGGACAACACCGAGCGTCTCCTCAAACAGTTTTCTTCTGGGAGCAGGCCACCTGCAAAGGCGCCGCTGCTGCGCGAGCGCGGCATCGCGCTCTATGGGGAACTCCTCCCGGGCGCGACCGCAAGACCTTCTGGAAGCAGCAATCGCAGCCGTTCGATGGGCATGCAGGAATGCCTCGCGGCTCACTTTCGGCGCGCCGCGGCGGAAGACTACATTGCCATCCTCGCCTATCTGGCTCCGACTTCCGCCACGGACCAGCTGTTACAGCAAGTCCGCCTGCGGCTGCGCGACGCACTGGGCGTGGCAACCACCGTTGGATATGGGCCCCGCTACCTCCACTCCACGGGACAGTTTCACAAGGGCGGGCCTAGCAAGGGCGTGTTCCTGCAAATCACGGCGCGCGACCGCAGCGCCTTGCGCATCCCGGAGCTGCCGTACGGTTTTAGCCTCCTGAAGCAGGCGCAGGCCGAAGGAGACTTCGAAGCGTTGCAGGCTCGCCACAAGCCGATCCTACGGCTGCACCTGGAGAGCGTCGAGCCCGGCCTGCGGCAGCTGGTTCGTTGGGTGGAGAGCGCCTTCCCGCCGTCGCTGCATTCCCGTCCGAAACCAAATTAGTGACGCGGCAACTGCGCCAGACGCAGGGCCGGGCGCAGCTTTACTTTTCTCAGCGCGGGCGGTAGCATGAATGGTGAGCACCCCGAAAGATTGCGTGGGAAGGAGTTTGCCCCAAAAAGTCCGTCGGTAGCCGCAACCGGCGGCGGGGCCGTCACGTCTCGACTCACGCAGAGGAGAATTCACGGATCATGGACGCTACAGCGACCACTGCGAGCACTGCGACGCTCACCATCGGAGACAAGAAAGTCGATCTGCCCACCGTGACCGGAACGGAAAACGAAACTGCCATCGACATTTCTCAGTTGCGCAAGGAGACCGAATGCATCACGCTCGATCACGGCTACGTGAACACGGGTTCCTGCCTCAGCGCCATCACGTTTCTGGACGGGGAGCGAGGCATTCTGCGATATCGCGGTGTGCCGATCGAGCAGCTCGCCGAGAAGTCCACCTTCACCGAGACATCGTATCTGCTGATCTATGGAAAGCTCCCGACGCTGACCGAACTGGAACGGTTCAACCGCGAGATCACGCGCCACTCCATGATCCACGAGGAGATGAAGCGCTTTTTTGATGGCTACCCCAGCACCGCGCACCCCATGGCGATTCTTTCCGCCATGGTCTGCTCCATGTCGGGCTACTATCCGGAGGCGCTGGAGCGGCAGACGACCCACGAGCTGGATTTGACCATCATCCGCCTGCTGTCCAAGATGCCCACCATCGCGGCCTTCTCCCACAAGAAATCCATGGGCCAGCCCTTCATGTATCCGCAGAACTCGCTGGACTATTGCTCCAACTTCCTGCACATGCTCTTCGCGGTGCCTGCCGAGGAGTACCGCGCGGATCCGGACGTGGCTCGAGCGCTGGATTTGCTGCTGATCCTGCATGCCGATCACGAACAGAATTGCAGCACGTCCACGGTCCGCATGGTGGGCAGCAGCCAGGCCAACCTGTTCGCTTCCGTCGCCGCGGGCATCTGCGCCCTGTGGGGACGCGCCCACGGCGGCGCCAACCAGGAAGTCATGAGCATGCTCGATATGATTCACCGGGACGGCGACAATGTGGACAAGTACGTTGCCAAGGCCAAGGACAAGAAGTCCGGGTTCCGGCTGATGGGATTCGGGCACCGCGTCTACAAGAACTTCGATCCCCGCGCCACCATCATCAAACACGCCTGCGACATGGTGCTCAACAAGCTGGGTATCCACGATCCCCTGCTCGACATCGCCAAACGGCTCGAAGAGCATGCCTTGAGCGATAGCTACTTCATCGAGCACAAGCTCTACCCCAACGTGGACTTTTACAGCGGCATCATTTACAAGGCCCTCAGCATTCCCGTCAACATGTTCACGGTGATGTTCGCCATCGGGCGGCTCCCCGGCTGGATTGCCAACTGGAAGGAAATGACGGAATCCCCGCTGACCAAGATCGGGCGCCCGCGGCAGATCTACACCGGGCCGACCAAGACGGATTACGTTGCCATAGGAGCCCGGCGGTAGCAACCCTCCCGCGCCGGCGCGCGGCGCGGCCCCGACGCCACCCGGCTAGCCGTTCGCGCGCCGAGTCGCGCTATGAGCTTGCCACTCCGACTCACTTATTCTCTGGCGATCCGCCCCTTGTGGGGAATGGCCCGCACCGGGGACCGGCTGCGGACGGTGCTGAGCCTGCTCGCCGTGGGACTCGGCGTCGGCGTAGTCCTCGCCATTCAGCTAGCCAACCGCGCCGCCATCGGCTCGTTTGAAGAGTCGCTGCGGGAGATCGCAGGCCGGGCTAATCTGTCGATTCTCGGAACCAATGGAATAGACGAACTCCTTTTGCCACGTCTGCTGGAGATTGCTGGGCCGGACGCGCAACTCTCACCGGTCATCGAATCCAGCGCGGTGGTGGCCTCCAGCCGCGAAACCGTTTCGGTGTTGGGCATAGACATCCTTGCAGACCGGCCGTTCCGCAACACCCGGCTGCAGCAAAGCCGCCTCTCGCCGCGCGATTTTCTGCTGCTGCTGGCCGATCCGCATTCTCTGGTGGTCGGCCAGAGCCTTGCCCAGCGTTACTCGTTGCATCCCGGTTCCGAAATCGATCTGCTGGTGAGCGATCACCGCACCACCTTCACCGTGCGAGGCGTCCTGGCCCCGGAAGGTCCCGGCAAAGTGCTGGCCGGCAATTTGGTGCTGATGGACATTGCCGCGGCGCAACTGGCGTTTGGCCGGCTCGGTAAACTCGATCGCGTGGATTTGCTGGTCCCGCAAGAACGGCTGGCTGCGTATCAGTCCCGGCTCGCCCGCGAGCTTCCGGCCGGATTGCGCGTGGAGCCTCCCGAAGCCCGCGCCGAGCAGACCGAAAAGATGCTGCGCGCCTTCCGCTGGAATCTGGCGGCGCTCAGCTACGTCTCGCTGATCGTTGGTGTATTTCTCATTTACAACACAGTGGCAGTCTCGGTGGTCCGCCGCCGCAGAGAGATCGGCGCCTTGCGCGCGCTCGGAGCCACGCGCGGACAGGTCCTGGCCGTGTTCCTGGGCGAGGCGCTGACGCTGGGCGTACTAGGCGCGACGCTCGGGATCGGCATGGGACATCTGTTGGGGCGTGGCGCGCTGCTTCTGGTTTCGGGCACTGTGAACACTTTGTATCTGCCCGCGACACCGGGCGCGCTGCAATGGACAGCCGGGCTGATGCTGGAAGCGTTGCTGATTGGAGCGGTGGCCGCTCTGTTCTCTGCTCTGCCCCCGGCCCTGGAAGCCACCGGAGTACTGCCGGCGGAAGCGCTGCAGCCCGGTGCACACGAGCATCAACGCCGCGTGGCAGTTTTCCGTTATGGAATCGCCGCGGCGCTCTTGCTGGGCCTGGCCGCTGGCGCGGCGTCCCTCCCGCCGGTGAACGGTTTGCCGCTGTTCGGTTATGGATCGGTCGCGCTGGTGATCGCGGGTTTCTCGCTGCTGATGCCGCTCCTATTGACGGTGGTGATGCGGCTCCTGGACCCGCTGCTCCGGCGCGGGCTGGGTGTGGAGGGAAGCCTCGCGGCGCGCAATCTGGCAGCCTCCCCGGCGCGCATTTCCATTCTGACCATGGCCCTGGCGACGGCCGTGGCCATGATGTCGAGCGTGGCCATCATGGTGGGCAGCTTTCGGCAGACGGTTCAGGTGTGGGCCGCGCAGACGCTCCGCGCCGATTTGTTCCTCAGGCCCGCGGCACAGCCGCCGGGGAGTTACGAGGCGACCATCCCGCCTGAGGCGCTTCAGATCGTCCGCGAGACTCCCGGCGTCGAGGCCGTGGACGCCTTCCGCGGAGTGCAGACGTTGTATCGCGGCAATCGCGTCGTGCTGGGCTCCGGGGACTGGGCTACGCTGGTGCGATACGGAAATCTTCTGTTCGTGGACGGCCGTGAGCCCGCGGAGGTAATGTCCGGCGACACGGCGCGCTCCGTAGTCATCTCCGAGCCGTTTGCAAACCACTACGGAATTCGCGCGGACCAGGCGATTGAGCTCGACACGCCGTCGGGAAAGACCCGGTTTCAGGTGCGGGGCGTCTATTACGACTACACCAACGACCGCGGCACCGTAGTGCTGGATCGCGCCGTCTACCGGGAGCTGTTCCACGACGATACGGCGTCCAATCTGGCCGTCTACCTGCGGCGCAATACGGACTCCGAGCAGGTGAGCGCGCAGCTCTCCGAGCGGCT
>JBGPJR010000160.1:0-5235 GCA_041485545.1 Terriglobia bacterium | reverse complement strand
CCAACTTCCGCGATTATAACACGGAAGAGAACCCCATGTGCCCGCAGTCCACAGGCTGGCCAAGCCAGACTAGTCCACCGGAGCGGAGGGTTCACGGATTCCCATGGGTTTTGCAACCGACGCGATTCACGCAGGACAGGGGCCGGACCCCACCACCGGGGCCGTGGTTGTCCCCATCTATCAGACTTCCACCTATGTGCAGCCGGAGTTGGGGAGACACAAGGGTTATGAGTATTCCCGCACCGGGAATCCGACTCGTTCGGCGATGGAGCACAACCTGGCTCGGCTCGAGGGAGGCTTCGGCGCTCTGGCTTTTGCTTCCGGCATGGCGGCGATCAACGCCTTGCTCACTTTGCTGAAAGCCGGCGACCACGTCATCGCCAGCGAGGGTGCCTACGGCGGCACTCCCCGTCTGTTTGACGCCATACTGCGAAACTTTGGCCTGGAATTCACCTACGTGGATACCACCGAGCTGGACCGCGTGCGTGAGGCGATGCGACCAAACACGCGCATGGTTTTTGTAGAAACGCCGACCAATCCTTTGATGAAAATCACGGACCTGGCCGCTGTTGCAGAGATCACACGTGCCCCCCACCCGATTCCGCTGGTGGTGGACAACACGTTTCTGTCGCCGTTTTTCCAGCGGCCGCTCCAGCTCGGAGCGGACATCGTGGTGCATTCCACCACCAAGTATCTCAACGGGCATAGCGACGGCGTCGGAGGAATCGCCATACTGGCACAAGAAGATACCTACACACGTCTCAAATTTATTCAAAATGCCGCGGGAGCCATTCTGGGCCCCTTCGACGCCTGGCTGGTCCTGCGCGGCGTCAAGACCTTGGCGGTGCGGATGCGCCAGCATGAAGCCAACGCCCGCGCCATCGCCGAGCACCTGCGCCACCATCCCAAAGTGAAGAAGGTAAATTATCCCGGCTTACCCGAGCATCCGCAGCACGCCCTGGCAAAGAGGCAGATGACCGGCTTTGGAGGCATGATGTCCTTTGAGACCGGCTCGGTTGACAACGCGCGTTCCCTGCTCAACCGCGTGCGGCTTTGCTCCCTGGGGGAAAGTCTGGGCGGCGTGGAGTCACTCATCAGCCACCCTGCCACTATGACCCATGCCTACCTGGGGGAACAGGAGCGGCAGCGCCTCGGGATCACGCCGGGCCTGGTGCGTCTTTCCGTCGGCATCGAGGATGTAGAGGACATCCTCGCAGATTTGGACCAGGCCTTGGCCGCCCTTTGATCGCGCCTAAGCGACCCTAGGCGGAAACGCTAGGCGGCTCCCTGCGCGCCACGCTCTCGGCAATCCAGTTGAGGTAGTTGGGCGAACCCTCGATGATCGGTAGCGCGATAATCTCCGGCACGGAGTAGCTGTGCAGCGTCTCCACCTCAAGCTGTAGCGTGGCAAAGAGCTCCCGCGAGGACTTGAGCAGCATCAGGCATTCCCGATCCTCCTTGATTTTCCCCTGCCAGCGATAGACCGACCGGACCAGTGGCACCAGGTTGGCGCAGGCAATCAACTGTTTGTCGAGCAAGCGCCGGGCGATGCGCTTGCCCTCCCGCATGTTTCCTACGGTTACCAGCACCACGATCTTATCGGTCATCGCTCTCGCCTCCTGTGAGCCTGTGCCCCCATGCCTGCCGTCCGCAAAATTCATCCTACAGTTCGAGCGCCGGATTTTCTACAATGGATTGAATGAGTTCCTCCCCTATCCATTTCGGCACTTCGGGCTGGCGCGCAGTCATCGCGGACCAATTCACCTCGGCCAACGTGGAAAAGGCAGTGCATGGCATCGCCACCTATGTGGCCGCTACCTCGCCGCATCCCGCGCTGCTGGTAGGCTATGATACACGCTTCCTTTCGGAGACCTTTGCGGCTCAGGCTGCCAGGATCCTGTCCAGCCGGGGCATCGACTGCTATCTCTCCGAGCAAGCCGTGCCGACGCCCGCGCTGGCCTATGAGATTCGCCGCCTGCGCACCGACGGAGGAATCAACTTCACCGCCTCGCACAACCCGCCCGAATACAACGGAATCAAGTTTTCGACCTCCAACGGCGCCCCGGCGCTGCCCGAGGTCACCCGGCAGATCGAGCAGGCCATCGCAGACCCCCGTCCCCTGACTCAGCCTCCCCAAGCCGGCCGGATCGAACCGATCGATCTGGTGCCCGCCTATCTGGATGAGCTGGCCCGCAAGGTGAACCTGGATGTGATCCGCGCGGGCGGCTTGCGCCTCGTTTACGACCCGCTCTACGGCACAGGGGTCGGCTATCTGGACGCTCTGCTGCGGCAGGCGGGGGTGCATGTGGTTACCATCCACGGATACCGGGACGTGCTGTTTGGGGGCCATCCGCCGGAGCCTGCGGAGGAATACCTCCACCCGCTGCACGCGGCGATGCAGGAGCACTCCGCACACCTGGGCCTGGCCACGGACGGCGACGCCGACCGCTTCGGCATTCTGGATGAGGGCGGGACATTCATCTCACCCAATCACGTCCTGGGCCTCCTGCTGGACTATCTGGTCGAATCGCGCTCCTGGGCGAAGGAGTCCGGATGGGAAGGAGGCGTGGCCCGGAGCGTGGCCACCACCCATCTGCTCGATGCGGTGGCGAAGCACCATGGGCTGCTGGTTCATGAAACTCCCGTGGGGTTCAAGTTCATCGGTGAGCTGATTGAGCAGGACAGGATCATTCTGGGCGGCGAGGAGAGCGCCGGGATGAGCATCCGCCGCCACGTGCCCGAAAAGGATGGCATCCTCGCCTGCCTGCTCACCGCGGAAATGGTGGCTAGCCGCCAGGCTCCTCTCCACGAACAGCTCCGGTCGCTGTTTCGGAAGGTGGGCTCCTTTTATCCCGGCCGCTGGAATGTACCATTAACGGAAACCGTGCGGAACCGCTTTATAGAACGTACCGGCCAGGAGTATAGTGTCTTTGGTGGGCGCCGGGTCGCCAAGATTCAGCGCCTGGACGGATTGAAACTGATTCTGGAAGACGGAGCCTGGGTGTTGTTCCGGCTATCGGGAACCGAGCCCGTCTGCCGGATGTATTGCGAGGCTTCGACGCCGGAGCTGCTGGCAGAGCTGGAACACGCCGGGCGAAAGTTCTTGTTCGACTGATGAGACCCGATCCCCAATTCACCAAGCGCCGTTCTAAACACATGCGCTGGCTTGCCGCCGCGGCGCTACTGGTGACCGCGTTCCTGATAAACGAAGTGGCCGGGCAGAGCGGCTATCTGGCTCGCCGCGAACAGAGGCGCCAGATCGACGCCCTCACCTCCGACATTGAGCAGATCAGGAAGGAGAACGGGCAGTTGAGCGGCCAAATCCGCAGTTTGCGGAGCGAGCCGGCTGCCATCGAGCAATACGCCCGGGAGCATCTTCACCTCGCCCGCCCCGGCGAGCTCGTGATTGCGCTTCCGCCTTCCCCGCCCCCGGCTGAAACTGCCTCCCGCTAGTACTAGCCCCGCGCTTCTTTCGCGGTCTCACCGAGCAAGGCGTCTTCCTACGCAACCTCAGCGAGACGGTTCTCCAAAATCATTCGTGGAGTGAAGTTGACGATCCCCACCTCTTCCGGGCGTATGCCTTCCAACGCCTTGGCGGGCAATAAGCCTACGATTTCGCTGCCGGCAAGCGCCACGCCCGCAAGCGCGGCCTCGCGTTCCACGGCGTGATACGCGGCGGCGAGCGAGGTCTGCTGGAAGTCGGTCAGATTCATGGAAACCTGCGCTTGCCCTGGCGTGCCGGGGACGGCCTTGGAACGCAGCAGGACTCCCATCGCTTGAACCGCGGGCAAGCCGCCCGAGGAAGCGCGCACGGCTCGCGCGATTCGATGAGCCACCTCCACGTCCGAGGAATGTAGCAGGATGTTGAAGGCAATCAAGATGTGTCGGGCACCGACGGCCGTGGCTCCCGCGGTCGGATGCAGCCGCGGCTCTCCCACATCGGGTCGCAAAGCAGGATCGCGGCGCACCGCGTCGCGCAGCCGCTCGAATCCGCCATGCCGCAGCCGCCGCAGGGTTCGCTCCGGTTGCAGGGCTGCGGCACCGTAGAAATACACTGGCACCCCGCAGCGGCGATAGATTTCCTCGCCGGCCCGGTGCGCAATCGAGGCGCAATCAGCCAGCGTAACTCCTTGAATCGGCACGAACGGGACCACATCCGCGGCGCCAATCCGCGGATGCTCCCCGGCGTGGTGATTCAGGTCAATCAGCGCGGCGGCCTGCGCGACTCCGCGAACCGCGCCTTCCAGAACCGCTTGCTCTTCGGCTACGAACGTGATCACCGAGCGGTGATGGTCCGGATCCATGTGCAGATCGAGGACGCGCACGCCGCTTACCGACTCGATAGCAGCTTGAATCTGCGCCACCTTGCCCCGGTCGCGCCCTTCGCTGAAGTTGGGAACGCACTCCACAATGCTCTTGATCCGGTCTGGCAAAACAATCCACCTCGAAGGAATCGCCGGCTCGATTGTATCGGAAAACTGGAGGTGGATCGCGGAGGCGACAAGCCAAGCTCGCTGGACTTGTTACGTCTCTTGGGGGGAAGGCTTTTACCAGGGAAGAACGCACAGGCCGCCTAGGATGTGGAGCGAACCGCCTGGACACGATTCCGCAGGGTTCCGATTCCTTCCACCTCCGCTTCGACCAAGTCGCCATCGCGAAGATAATCCGGCGGAGTCCGGCCCAGCCCCACTCCCTCCGGTGTTCCCGTGGAAATGATGTCGCCAGGCTCCAGCGTCATGCCCCGGGAGAGCGATTCGATGATGGCGTCCACGGGGAAAATCATGTCGGCAGTCGTGGAATCCTGCTTCACAACGCCATTGACGCGCAATGAAATCCTCTTTGTCTGCGGGTCGCCGAACTCTTCTGCCATGACCACCACCGGCCCCATCGGACAAAAGCCGTCCAGGCTCTTGCCCTTGTACCATTGCAGATGGCGCATCTGGAGATCGCGCGCGGAGACGTCGTTCACGACGGTATAGCCGAAGACGTGCTCCAGCGCGCGGGCCCTAGGGATGTTCTTCCCACCCACACCGATGACGACGCCAAGCTCCACCTCGTAATCGACCTCACCGGTTACGGCCTGCTCCCAAAGGATCGGGTCATTCGGTCCGCTAACAGTGGTGGGGGCTTTGGTAAAGAACACCGGAACCTCCGGAACCCGTTCCGGCCGGCCGCGCGCGCGCGCGGTTTCCAGCATATGGCTCAAGTTGTTCAGGCCCAGGCAGACCACGTTCT
>JBGPJR010000159.1:0-5236 GCA_041485545.1 Terriglobia bacterium | reverse complement strand
CTCGCCGCGCGGGCCCACCAGCACCACGGCCTGCGCCGCTTCAGCCACGTTAGTACCGTGGCCGTAGCCGGGCATCGCTCAAACGAATTGGTCCAGGAAGACAGCGCGGTGGACTGGGACCGTCCCGACTACGACCCGTATGCTCGGACCAAGAAGTTTTGCGAGCATATGATCCGCGAGCTGCTGCCGGACGTGCCCCGCACCATCTTCCGGCCCAGCATTGTCCTGGGAGACAGCCGGCGCGCCGAAACCACACAGTTCGACATGGCGCGGGCGTTCGTATTCCTGGCCGGCCTGCCGCTGCTTCCCTTTCGGCCCACGGACCGGCTGGACATTGTTCCGGTCAATTTTGTCGGCGAATCCATCGTGACGTTGCACCTGAAGGAGCGGCCCGAGCACGAGATCTATCATCTCTCATCCGGCAGAAGCTCCCTGACGTTCCAGCAAATCACCAACCATCTGGCGCGGGGATTGAAGAAACGCGGGGCCCTTTACTTGCCCTCTTTGGAGCGTCCTTTCGCCTGGACCGTAAACAGCCTGTCGCACCTCGGCGGCACGGTGGGATACAGCGCGACGTTGCTGAAGGTGTTCTATCCCTACCTGGTGTGGAACACCGTTTTCGACAATGCCCGCGTGGTGTCTGAAACCGGCTGCACACCGCCGCCGTTTTCCGACTACTGCCTGCCGCTCATGAAGTTCAGCCGGGAACACCACTTCACCTATCCTTACCGGGAGTGGCCGCGCGCGGCCCGAGAGTCGGCCGGATGACGGACCGGATGCTGGTGGCGTGGGTCAGCGGCTTGATCGAGTTGAAAAAGCTCGAATGGATGCTGGGCTCCGGCTCCTCCTGGAAACCCGGAACGCCGCTGAAGCTGCTGTTTGCGGGTTACAACGGCACCCGCAACACCGGCTCGGATGTGCGCGTCGAAGAAGCGCTGCGCCAGGTCACGCGCATCCTGGGCGCGGAGCAACTCGAGCTCAGCGTCATGACGCAGGACTTCGAGGGAACGCGCGGCTACTTCGGCAGCGCCCGCCAGGTCCTTCTTCCGGACGTCTTTCCGCCGTTTCTCTCGCGCGAGGTGCCGCGCCACCATGGCGTGATCGCGTGCGAGGGCTCCATGTTCAAGAGCAAGTTCGCCAACGCCCTCACCACCATGATGATCGGGGCGCTGGGCCTGGCGTCGGCACAGAATAAATTGTCCGTCGGCTACGGAGCCGAAGCCGGCGCCATGGACGCGCTGATCGCCAACATGTGCCGCCGCTATTGCCACGACTCCCTCATCCTGGCGCGTAACGAGGAATCTCTCGCCATTCTACGCGCGCTAGAGGTTCCCGCGGAACCCGGCACCGATACCGCCTGGACCTTTGAGCCCCATGGCCCGGAGTACGGCACGCAGGCGCTGCGCGACGCGGGCTGGGATGGCAAACGGCTGGTGCTGGCGCTGTGCCCCATCAACCCGTTTTGGTGGCCGGTCAAGGCCTCCCTGGTCAAGGGCATCGCACACGCCACGGCGGGCGTCTATCAATTCAGCCACTACCGTACCATCTACTTTCATACCTGGGGCCCTCGGCAGTACGCCGCTTATCTGCGATACCTCACCGCCTTCTCGGACGGCGTGAAGCGATTCTGCAAGGAACACGGCATCTTCCCCGTCCTGGTCGGCATGGAGCGGCTCGACTCCGATGCCTGCGAACGCATGGCGAAACAGCTGGGCGGCGCGCCGGTCTTTCGCTCCGACCGCTACGACATGTACCAGCTCGTCAGCATTTTGCGCTGCTCGCACCTGATGGTTTCCTCCCGCTTCCACGGCATCGTCACGGCCATGCCCGCACTGGTCCCCTCGGCAGGCATTACCATGGACGAGCGCATCCGCAACCTGATGCACGAGCGCGGTCATCCGCATCTGCTGCTGGAAGTGGATGACCCGGAACTGGAGGAGCGGCTCGTCGTGGTGCTGCAGCACTTGCTCCGCGAAATGGAATCCGTTCGTGACGCCATGGGACGCACGGTTGTCAAGAACCTCCAAGCCATGGCGCGCATGGGCATGTATTTTGAGGAGCACGTCCGGCGGCAGCTGCCGGAGTTTCCGCTGCGCACGGGCCTGTTAAGCTGGGAGGATTACTTGCCTCCCCTGAGTCCGGCACTCTGCGAACTGGTTGAGAAATACGGCGGATGAATTTCCTGGAAACCATCTTTCGTTCCCTGGAGCACTCCGCCAGCCGCACGGTGCTGCAAGAGATTCGCGGCGGCGAGATCGTCGGCGCCACGGGCGGGGACCTGCTCGCCGATACCGAAACGGCGCGGCGGTTCCTGCGAAGCGCGGGTCTGCAAAAGGGCAGCCGGTGCGCGCTGATCGCACCCAACAGCATTCGCTGGGCGGCGCTGGACCTGGCTGTCCTGGCGGAAGGCGGCATTACGGTCCCTTTGTACTCGCGGCAGGTGCCGGACGAGCTGGCGCGAACGATGCAAGACTGCTCCCCGGCCATGATCTGCTGCGGCGACGTCTCCCTGCGCACCAACCTCATCCGAGTCTGGCCCGAAGCGCCTCCTATCCACATCCTGAAGGAGATCTTCGGTGGCGCACCTGCGGCCGCGACTCCGCCGGAGCCGCTCTGCCCTCTCGCCGATTCCGACCCCGTTACGATCATTTACACCTCCGGCACCTCCGGCGAGCCGAAAGGCGCGGTGCTCAGCGCCGGGAATTTGAACCACATGCTGCGCTGCACCGCGGCGCGGCTGGACCTCCTGATGGACCGGCAGCGCGAGCCGGAGCGGGTGTTTCTCTACGCCCCGTTCTCGTTTGCTGCCTCCGGGGTCCTGCTGCTTTCGTGCCTGTCGCGCAATGCCATCCTGAGCCTTTCGACCGACCTCAGCCACGTGGCCGAAGAGATGCGGCTGGCCGCGCCGCACTATTATCTGAACGTCCCCCTGATGCTCGAGCGCATGAAGGCCAAGATCGAAGAGCAACTCGCCCAACAGGGCGGTTTGGTCTCGCACCTGTTCCGCAACGCCGAGCGGGCCTACCTGCGGCAGCCAAGCGGCGGCGGGACGGTCGCCGACGCCGTTTGGCTAGCGGGCGCCCGCACGCTGCTATTTCCCGCGATCCGCAAGCGCCTGGGGCCAAACCTCAAGGCGCTGATCTGCGGCTCGGCGCCTCTGGCGCGGGAGACGCAGCTCTTCTTCCGGATGCTGGGTGTGCCGGTGCTGCAGGTGTACGGCTTGACAGAAACCACCGCCATCTGCACGATGGATCATCCGGCTCGCGTCCAGCCGGGGTTTGTGGGACCCGCCGTTGACGGGGTAGAAATGAAACTGGGCGAGCAAAACGAGATTCTCGTGCGCGGGCCAAACCTATTCCTGGGTTACTGGAATCGCCCGCAGGCGACTGCCGAGGCGCTCCGGGACGGCTGGTTCCACACCGGGGATCAGGGCGAGGTCAACGAACGCGGCAACTGGCGCATCACCGGGCGCGTAAAGGACATCCTCATTCCCGCTTCCGGGCACAAGGTCGCTCCAGAGCCGATTGAGGAAATGCTGCTCCGGGCGCTGCCCGGGGCGCAGCAGGTCGTGCTGCTCGGAAACGGCCGCAGCTTCCTGACCGCAGTGATCACAGGCGACGCCTCGCGGGACCAGGTCGCGCGGGCACTGGAGCAGATCAATCCGCAACTGCCGCATTACAAGCGCGTCCACGGTTTTCACATCTCGGCGGAGCCATTCAGCTTTGAGAATGGCCTGCTAACCGCCATGGGCAAGCTGAAACGCGACGCCATCGCCGCCCGGTACCAGCAGGAAGTGGAAGCGCTCTACGCGAGGCAGCCGGCGTGAAGGGCTTCCAAGGCAAAACGCTTTCCTGGCAGAGCGCCGACGGAGTCGTCGAGCTGGCGCTGCATCGCGAACCGCTCAATGAACTCGGCTCGGAGACGCTCGAAGAGCTGGAGCGCTTTGCCGCAGCGCTATCCGAAGCAGAGGAGCAGACTTGCGCGCTGATCGTCCACAGCACCCTCAAGGGCGGCTTCAGCGCCGGGGCCGACCTGCGTGAGTTGTACTCTCGCTCGCAGCACGCTGCCGAGAGCGAACGGGTTGCCGGAGTGCGCGATTTCTTGCATCGCATTCATGCAGTCCTGAATACCCTGGACGGCGCTCCCTTGACGACCCTAGCGGCGGTGCATGGCGTCTGTTTCGGCGGCGGCTTCGAGCTGGCGTTGGCCTGCGACCTGATCATCGCCGACAAGACTGCGCGGTTTTGTTTTCCAGAGTTGCGGCTGGGCCTGATTCCCGGTTTCGGCGGCATTCCCAGGCTGAAGCGCGATCTCGGCAACGCGGTGGTGCGCGACCTCCTGCTCACGGGCCGCAGCATCAACGCTGCCAAGGCTCACGCGGTGGGCCTGGTAAGCCAGGTCGCCTCCGAAGGCGAGGCGCTGCGCGTCGCGCGCGCGACGGCGGCGCAGATTCAGAAGTTCGACCGAACTACGAGCGCCGTGGCCAAGCGATTTATCAAGCCCATCCCGGAAGCGGAGCTGCAGCAGGAGATTGACCTCTTCTGCGACTTGTTCCGCAGCCCTGTGGTGCAGAAGGCGCTGCGGAAATTCGTCGAGAGCACGGAGGCCCTGCCCTATTTGCCGTGACGCCGTCGCGCAGTTCGAGCGCAAGCGGAAAGGAACTGCAATGCAAACGTCGCAAGCTGTGATTGCGGCATTGGGAAATGCCCCGGCCATCCTCTTGCCCCTGATCCGGGAGGTTCCGCCGGAAGTGTTGAAGCGGCGGCCGAAGCCCGGCAAGTGGTCCGCGCATGAGCACGCCTGTCATCTCGCGGTCGTGCACAAACTGTTCTTCACGCGGCTCGCGCTCATGCTGAGTGATCGTCAGCCGCGGATCACTCCCTATAATTTTCCTGAGGGAGATGAGACGGAAGACCTTCTGCTCCAGTTGGACCTGGAAGAATCCCTGCAGCGTTTTGTCAGCGACCGCGAGCGGCTGGTCGCAGCGATCAAGGCATTGCGGCCAGAGGACTGGAACCGGACGGCCGAACATCCGGAATACAGCCATTATTCTGTTTTCATTATGTTCCGTCATCTGGCGCTGCACGATCTGTTTCATGGCTACCGGATTGAGGAGCTGCTGCTCAAGAAGGATTGGGAGTAACCAGAGCGATGCCGACATTGGAACAGACCTTGGAAGACATCCTGGCGCTCGCGGCGCGTCACTTTCAGGTGCCGCGGGCGGAGCTTTCTGCCG
>JBGPJR010000158.1:0-5277 GCA_041485545.1 Terriglobia bacterium | reverse complement strand
TCCCAGGCTGTCGTTGACGATGGTGAAGCGATCCAGGTCTGCGTAAAGGACTGCGAAGGAATAGTTTCCTCGGTCGATCGAGCGCCGCAGGAGATCCCGAAAGCGAACCCGGCCCGGAGACCTCGTCCAGGGACTGGAAATGTCCACTTCCGCTCCCGGCTGCGACAGCGCGGCGTTGCCGGTCATGGCGCCAGGCGGCGGCTTCCTTGCCGGGCCTTGTTTGGGGTCGTCAGACATACCACTTGTTTACTCAGTATGTTATCGGACGGGGGCGATACCGAATGAAGGGATTTTTCTTCGCGAATCGTTCCGGTACCGGAGCGGGGACAGCGCCTACTCTCCCAGGAACTCGCGTAACTCGTCCTCCGCGATGGCGCCTTTTCGGATGAGCCGCCACTTGGGCACCGTGAGGTCGACGGTGGTGGCGGTCTGGTGGTCAGGAACGGGGCTGTCCAGAATCAGGGAAAGCTCGGTGCCCAGAACGGCGAGCACTTCGCTGGCCTCCGAGCAGGTGGGATAACCGGAAACATTGGCGCTGGTGGCTACCAGCGGCGTCCCGAGCTGCGACAGCAGTTGCAACGCCACCGCTGCGGCCGGTTTACGGACGGACATGCGTCCCGAATTGCCGGTTACCTTCAAGGGCAAGCCGCCGCCCGCCTCCACGATCACACTGAGCGGACCCGGCCAGTAGCGGTGCGCCAAGAGGTAAAAGCGGGAGGGCAGATGCCGTGCCAGCTCGACGACCTGGTCGACCGACTCGATCAACAGCGGCAGGGAGCGATCCCAGGCGCGGCTCTTGGCCTGGAAAACTTTCGTTACGGCGGCTAAGTTAAAGGGGTCGGCGACTAAGCAGTACAGCGTGTCAGTGGGAATGGCAATCACTTCGCCGCGGCGAATGGCATTCGCGGCATAGGCGATCCTGTCCTCCTCCGGGTTATCCCACTGAACAGGAATGACTTCGGCCATTCCGGCGGGTCCTCCTCGATTCCGCGAGGCAGACTACCACGGACGCCCCTGCCGGTCAACGAGGTCACTGGACTCGGCGGAGCGCCCAGAGCTAGCCGCCGAATTCGCCGACATCGCCGCCTCGGCTGATCTCGTTGCCCTTGCTATCCGTGGGGGGCGCCTTGGCGGCCCCGGCGCCCGCATGCGGCGGCGCAACCGTCGCCGCGCGCGCTGGCCGATTGCTGGCCGCTAGCTGCTGTTCGTACCCGTGAGCGGTGCTGTAAATGGTTCTCGCAAAAAAATCGGAGACCTGGCGGCGGAGATTCTCATCCACCTGCTGGTTCAACGAACTCACATGATCCCAAAGATGGTTCTCGTTCAGAATGAGCGCCAGGACCACCTGGCCCAACGGGATGCCTTCGGCAAAGCGTCTCCGCCCTAAATCCTCGCCGTAGCTTCTCAGGACTGCTTCGTCGTGCGAGGCCAGCCAGTCGGCTAGATTCTGGTAAACGGCCTGGCCCCGGCGAAACAGCTCTTCGTTGCTCAGACGGTGATAGTGGCTGGTTCCCAGGTTGGTGCGCAGTTCCGCATACAGGCTCTCGACCAGCGGCCGAGCGGCCTGCTGAATGACCCGGATCAAACCAGCGGGGTCCATAGCAAACCTCCGAAAGGAGAGCAGGTGCGGCCCAGCTGCGCCGACTACGCCTGACTATACTCCGCAGCGAGCACCGTGTAAATGAGCAAACCGTTCCGGCAGACTATTCCGTATGCGGGTTGCCGCCCGTGATCAGCTCCACCACATGCGGCAGCAGCGGCAGGATCGCCTTCAGGCTGTCGACGGCACCCTGCGGACTTCCCGGAAGATTGACGATGAGAGAACGGCCGCTGATGCCGGCAATTCCCCGCGACAGCGCGGCGTTCGGCGCGGTCTTGACGCCTTCGCGGCGCATCTGCTCGCCAATGCCGGGAATCTCGCGTGTGATGACCTTGTGTGTTGCTTCGGGCGTCACATCGCGCGGCGCCACCCCGGTGCCGCCGGTGGTCAGGATTGCTTCTACGTTTTGGGAGCACAGCTCCCGCAGCGTGGCGGCAATCACGGCCATGTCGTCCGCTACCACGCGGCTGTGCACGACGGTCCAGCCGCTTTGCTGCAGCAACTCCACCACGGCCGGTCCGGAGCCGTCACGCCGCTTGCCTTGAAACACCGAATCGCTGATCGTGAGCACTGCCGCACGTAACGCCATAGCTACTCCCGTTGCCGCTGATCTGGCCCCGATAACACTACTCGTGCTCCTTGTTTTGCTCATCCAAAAGGCGCAGCGCCTCCATCAGCAAGCTCTGCGTGGAGCGCGTGGTGGTCTTCTTGCCGGACCGCGCGGTGAAATCGATTTGAAAGGAACCATCCTGCCAGCCCGCCACCCGGTACACGGCTTCGTCGCCCTCCACGGAGCCCAACTGAGCGTGATGCAACTGCCCGTCCTGGAAATACATGTGGCATTCCTCCGCATCGCTGCTCACCGCCAGGCCGCAAGTCTTCTGGCCCTGCTCCAGCGACTGAAACAGATCAATCAGATTCATCTCCGAAAGCCGTCCCCGGATCACACCTTCTTGCGCCGCTTGCTTCTGCATCTTTTCCCACTGGATGCGATCCAGCACTTTCTTGGCCCGAGCCGAGAGCTCGCGAACGTAGAACGGCTTCTGGGCGAACTCCTCCACCGAATCCGCCAAGGGCTTCAGGTGTTCCTCGATGTCGTTCTTTGCGGCCACCAGGATCACGCGCACCGCCTTCGCCTCCGGATGCACCTTCAGCTTTTGCACAAACTGCGCCCCGTCGAGGTTCGGCATGCGGTAGTCGCAGATCACCAGGTCGGGAGGAGTCTCCAGGCAGCTTGCCAGCGCGGCATCCGGATCGGTAAAGGTCACCGTCTCGGCCAGCGGCTCCAGGCCCCGCTGGAGAATCTCCAGGATGACGGGGTTGTCATCCACCAGCATGACTCTCGCCGAGCTTTTGGCCACGCTCGCACAACCTTTCTCGCGCCCCCAGCGCGCTCAGCGCTTACGGCGGCGCGCTGGGACCGCTCGGGTGTAGGTCCCGCTCTTGCCGCCGGTCTTTTCTAACAAGCAAATATCGGTAATTGTGATGGACTTGTCAACCGCCTTGCACATGTCGTAGAGCGTCAGCGCCGCGACGCTCGCCGCCGTGAGCGCCTCCATCTCCACCCCGGTAGCCGCCTGCGTGGCGGCACTGCTTTCAATCTCAATGCCGCCCGCCACCACTCGAAGCCGCACGTCCGCATGGCTCAGCGGCAGGGGATGGCAGAGTGGAATCAGCGTCGCGGTCTGCTTGGCCGCCGCGATCCCGGCAATGCGGGCGATCTCCAGCGGATTGCCCTTGGGATTGTCCGGCAACTGGCGCAGCGTCTGCGGCCTCATGCGCACAAAGGCCTGCGCCCGCGCGCGCCTGGCGGTGGGGCGTTTCTCCGTCACATCCACCATGTGGACGGACCCATCGCGACTCCAATGAGAGAGTTTTGCCATGTACTCAGTCCGCGATCCGGTCAGCGCGGCAGCACGGAAACCCATTCGCCCGCCCGGAGTTCCTCGGCCTGTTCCGGAATCGCCAAGTAGCAGTTGGCGCGGTTCAAACTGGCCAAGTCTCCCGAGCCTTTCCATTCTACCGGAGAGACGAGGGGCTCGTGACCACTTCCTTCCAGCAGCGCGGGAAGAAAAGCGGCCAGGCCCGTCTTACGGTGCAGGTCTCGGGAAAGCCGCGCCCGCAGGAAAACCAAAGGCGCTTCCTCTTCCCCGCCCAGCAGCCGCAGCGCGCCCCGCACAAACAGTTCAAACGTCACTAGCGTAGAAAGCGGGTTGCCGGGCAAGCCGAAAAAGAATTTTCCCCGGGCCCGGCCGAACACAACGGGTCTGCCGGGCTGGATGGCGACGCCGTCAAAAAAGAATTCTGCGCCGAGATCCGCCAGCACCTGCTCCACCAGATCATACTTGCCCACCGAAACGCCGCCGCTCAACAAGAGCAGGTCCGCTTGCAATCCCTGCTCGATCATCTCACGCAGCCGGTCCTTGCGGTCGGGCGCGATTCCAAGGGACACCGGTTCAGCCTGTGCCGCAGCGACCTGCACTTGGAGCGAATACCCATTGCTGTTGCGGATTTGGAAGGGTCCGGGAGAAACATCCACCTCCACGACCTCATCTCCATTCGGAAGGATGGCGACGCGCGGCTTCGGATAAACCAGCACGCTTTGCATTCCAACGGCGGCCATCATTCCCACTTCGCCGTAGCCGATGCGGCGGTGCTGCGGCACCAGCAAAGCGCCCTGGCGAGCCTCGCCGCCGCGCGGAACGACATTCTCCAGCGGTGCTACGCTGCGGCCGGCTTCCACATGCTCACCCGCTGCCGTGGCGTGTTCCACCATGAGCACGGCGTCGGCTCCCTGCGGAACCGGCGCGCCGGTCATGATCTCCACGCATTGCCCCGGACCGACGGTGCCGGCAAAGTTGCTGCCCGCCTTCACGTGCCCCACCACGCGCAACCGCGCGGGCACGGCGCCGAGATCCGCAGAACGCACCGCATATCCGTCGCGCGTGGATCGCGCAAACGGCGGGAAGTCCCGATCGGCGAAGACGCCCTCCGCCAGAACGCGCCCCTCACTCTCGCGCAGCGCCACTCTCTCGGGTGTAGAAAGAGTCCGGTGCAGTCGCACTTGCTCGACGACGAGCGCGCGCGCTTGCTCGAACTTCAGAACCGCCATTTCCGTTCCCCGGGAGATTGGACCCTAGCGACGTGCAGGAGCCGGCTTCGAAAGCAGTTGCTCCAAGCGTGTTCCGCTCCGCAGGATGGTTTGCCGGCGGTCGGGTCCAGTCGAGATAAAGGAAATCTCCAAGCCGACTTGGTCGCTCAAGAATTCCAGATAGGAGCGTGCCTGCGGCGGCAACTCCTCGTAACGCGTCATTCCGCAGGTCGGCTGCTTCCAGCCTGGAAAGGTCTGGTAGACCGGCTGTACTTTTTCCCACTCCTCGGCTGACGCGGGAAAATCCTGCAGCGGCTTGCCGCCGCGCTCATACGCAATGCAGACAGAAATCTGCTCCAGCTCGTCCAGCACATCCAGCTTCGTGATGATCAGGCTGTCCAGCCCGTTCACCATCGCGCTGTAGCGGAGCACGGGCAGGTCCACCCACCCGCACCGCCGCGAGCGGCCCGTCACCGAGCCGTACTCCCGCCCGCGTTCGCGCAGCAGCTCGCCAGCTGCCGACTTGTCTTCGGTGGGAAACGGCCCGGAGCCCACCCGCGTCGTGTAGGCTTTGGAAACGCCCAGC
>JBGPJR010000157.1:0-5289 GCA_041485545.1 Terriglobia bacterium | reverse complement strand
TGCCGCAGACGCGGGAGCATATTCTGCTGGCGCGGCAGGTGGGGGTGCCCTACATCGTGGTGTTCATGAATAAGGTGGATGCCGTAGATGATCCGGAGCTGCTCGATCTGGTCGAGCTGGAAGTGCGCGAGCTGCTGAAGAGCTACGGCTTTCCGGGCGACGACATTCCAGTGATCCGAGGGTCGGCCTTGGGCGCGTTGAACGGCGAGGCGCAGTGGGAAGCCAAGATCATGGAGCTGATGGATCAGGTGGACAAGTACATCCCGATGCCGACGCGGGAAGTGGACAAGCCGTTCCTGATGCCGATTGAAGACATCTTCTCGATCTCGGGGCGCGGCACGGTGGTGACGGGGAGGATCGAGCGAGGCAAGATCAAGGTCGGTGAAGAGGTCGAGATCGTGGGCTTCCGCCCGACATCAAAAACAGTGGTGACGGGCGTGGAGATGTTCAAGAAGCTGCTGGATGACGGCCAGGCGGGAGACAATGTGGGGCTGCTGCTGCGAGGCACGGAGAAGGAAGAGGTGGAGCGGGGGCAGGTGATCGCGCAGCCAGGCTCCATCACGCCGCACACGCAGTTCAAGGCCGAGGTCTACATTCTGACGAAGGAAGAAGGGGGCCGCCACACGCCGTTCTTCAAGGGCTACCGGCCGCAGTTTTATTTCCGGACCACGGACGTGACGGGCGTGGCGGAGCTGCCGGCAGGGACCGAGATGGTCATGCCGGGCGACAACGTGGCGCTGGTGGTGGAGCTGATCACGCCTATCGCCATGGAGAAGGGGCTGCGCTTCGCCATCCGCGAAGGCGGCCGCACGGTCGGCGCCGGCACCATCAGCGAAGTCGTGAAGTGATGATGAATGGACCGCGTCCTCAGGACGAGGTTTTTGTTTTTACGGAAAGACGAAAAACGGAGAGGAAAGAATTTTGAGCATGCTGCGGGAACGCATACGAATTCGACTGAAGGCTTACGACCACCGCGTCCTGGACCAGTCCACCACCGAAATCGTGGACACGGCCAAGCGCACCGGAGCGCAGGTGGCCGGGCCGATTCCGTTGCCGACGATCAAGAATAAGTTCACTACTTTGCGTTCACCGCACGTGGACAAGAAGTCGCGCGAGCAGTTTGAGATGCGCACGCATAAGCGGCTGGTGGATATTTTGGAGCCAACGCCGCAGACGGTAGACGCGCTGATGAAGCTCGACCTGCCGGCCGGCGTGGACGTCGAGATCAAGGCCTTCGGCAAAGAGCATAAATAGGGCAGACATCTTGCCTGGATAGGCCGCGAGGCCTGTCGCGACTTGAATTATGGTGAACAGCATACTAGGGAAAAAGCTGGGCATGACCCAAACCTTCGCTGGCGACGGGACCAAGGTTCCGATCACCGTGCTGCAGGCAGGGCCCTGCGTGGTGGTGCAGCGCAAGACGAAGGATCAGGACGGCTACGAAGCTGCGCAACTAGGCCTGGTGCTGGACCGGCGCGTTCGTCGCGCCACCAAGGCCCGCCTGGGACATCTGAAGAAGTCCGGCGTCGCACCGGTGCGCTTTTTGCGCGAGGTGGCGCTGGCGGACGGCGGCGAGACCAAGACCGGCGATTCGGTTACCGCGGACTTGTTCAAACCAAAGGACAAGGTCGATGTGATCGGCTTGAGCAAGGGGCGCGGATTTGCCGGACTGATGAAGCGGCATCACTTCCGCGGCGGCGCGGCGTCGCACGGCTCCATGTTCCACCGTGCTCCGGGCTCCATCGGCGCGTCGGCCTTTCCGTCGCGTGTCATTAAGGGCAATCGCTCTTCGGGCCGCATGGGCAATGCGCGCGTCACGGTGCGTAACCTGGAGGTCGTTCGCGTGGACGCCGGGGAAAATCTCCTGTGGGTCAAGGGCTCAGTCCCCGGCCCCAATGGCGGCTATCTGATCATCAATAAGGCGGCGCGTTAGCGCCATTGGCTGGGATGGAAGCATGCCGAGCGTAGAAGTCAAGAATCTGGAGAACGTGCGGGTCGGCACCATGGAGCTGGCCGACGCGGTCTTTGCGGCCCCGGTGAACAAGAGCCTGCTGTACGAGGCCGTGCGGAATTACCTGGCTGGGCGGCACGCGGGAACCCATGCCACCAAGACCCGCTCCATGGTTGCTGGCAGCGGACGCAAGCTTTGGAAGCAGAAGGGCACGGGACGCGCCCGCATCGGCAGCGTGCGCTCGCCCCTGTGGCGGCACGGCGGAACGGTGCACGGCCCGCAGCCGCGGTCCTATTCCTACAAGCTGCCGCGCAAGATGGTGCTCGGAGCCTTGCGCTCCGCGCTGTCCGCAAAGGTTGCCGAGCAGCACATGACGGTCGTGGAGACATTTGCGCTGGACAACCACAAGACCAAGGAGCTGCGGCAGATTTTGGATCGTTTGGAAAGCGGCAGCTCGGTGTTGTTGGTGGACGCCGGCGCCAACGAGAAGCTGGAGCGCTCCAGCCGGAACCTGGAGGGGGTGGAGTTGCTCAGCAGCATCCGCCTGCATCCGTATCACTTGCTGAAATACGAGCGGCTGGTGATCTCCAAACCTGCCGTCGAGAAGTTGCAGCAGGCGCTGCAGCCATGAGGGGACTGCGTCCAGCCGCTGCGCTCCTCGCTTGGCCGCTCGTCGCGACCCCTTGCGGGCGCTTCCGTATCGTAGGAGGCATGGGGCAGTGAACCTGTATCAGGTGATCCAGCGGCCCATCATTACCGAGAAGGGGCTGGCGGCGAAGGACGAGCGGCGCACCCTTTGCTTCGAGGTGCATCCCTCCGCCACCAAGACCGAAGTGAAAGAGGCTGTGCAGACGCTGTTCAAAGTGAAGGTAGAGTCGGTGCGCACGGCGAATTTTGAAGGCAAGATGCGCCGGCGCGGGCGCAGCGTCGGATATCGGTCGGACTGGAAGAAGGCCTACGTGAAGCTCAAGGCCGGCGAAAAGATGATCGAATACGCCGAGAAGGGGTAGCGCTCGCGCTGCCGCCTTTCTGGGCAGCAATGGATTCCGAGAATGGCGATCAAGACCTATCGACCGACCACGCCGACGCGGCGTTTCCACACCGCGCTGAGGCGGGACGGACTCAGCTCCGAGAAGCCGCTAAAGGCTCTGGTCGAGCCGCGCCAGCGCACGGGAGGGCGCGATTCGCTGGGACACATTGCGGTGCGCCACCATGGCGGAGGGCATAAGCGGCAATACCGGCGCATTGATTTTGTGCGCGACAAGCACGGCATCCCGGCTAAAGTTGCCACCATCGAGTACGATCCCAACCGCTCGGCGCGCATTGCGCTGCTCCATTACGTGGATGGCGAGAAGCGCTACATCCTGCAGCCGGTGGGTCTGACCGTGGGGATGAGCGTGATGGCCGGCGCGGAGGCCGACATCCTGGTGGGGAATGCTTTACCGCTGAAAAATATTCCGGTGGGCACGACGATTCACAATATCGAGTTGCGGCCCGGCAAAGGCGCCCAGATGGCGCGCAGTGCCGGTGCGGCGGCGCAGCTGGTTTCCAAGGATGAGGGCATCGCACTGCTCAAGCTGCCATCGGGAGAGATTCGGCGAACGTCGCTGGATTGCATGGCGACCATCGGGCAGGTGGGCAATTCGGATCACGAGAACATCTCCATCGGCAAGGCCGGGCGGAACCGCTGGCTCGGCAAGCGTCCCTCGGTGCGCGGTGTCGCCATGAACCCAGTGGATCATCCGCACGGCGGCGGCGAAGGGAAGACTTCCGGCGGGCGCAACCCGGTGACGCCTTGGGGGCAGCCCACTCGTGGTTACAAGACGCGGCGGAACAAGCGCACCGACCGGTTCATTGTCTCGCGGCACAAGGGCCGAAAGTAATCGAGCTGCCCGGAAGGGGCGGAAGGCAGGAGCACACAAAGCGTGACGCGGTCTTTAAGAAAGGGAGCATTCGTGGACGGCCACCTGATGGAGAAGGTGGAGGAGCTGAACCGGAGGAATGAGAAGAAGGTCCTCCGCACTTGGTCGCGGCGGTCCACGATCACGCCCGAGATGGTGGGACACACGCTCGCCGTGCATAACGGGAAGAAGTTCATTCCCGTCTACATCACGGAGAATATGGTGGGGCATAAGCTGGGCGAGTTCTCTCCCACGCGCACCTTCCGCGGGCACTCGGTGAAAGGGGCGACCGAGAGAGCGGCCGCGCCCGCGCCGGCGGCGGCTCCCAGTGCTCCGAAGAGCTGATCCGCGAGCCGTGTTCTCAGGGTGTGTGGGAATAGTCGTGCGGAAGGAATGAGGAGTCGAAAGCGCAAATGCAGGCCCGAGCCGTAGCAAAATATGTTCGCTCATCGCCGCGCAAGGCGCGCTTGGTGCTCGATCTGATCCGCGGGCGCGAGGCGGGCGAGGCGATGAATCTGTTGCGCTTCACCAAGAAACGCATGGCGCGCGAGGTGGAAAAGGTGCTGCGCTCCGCCATCGCAAACGCCGAGGGCAAATCGGAGACCGTGGACGTGGACGACCTCTACGTCTCGGAAGCATACGCCAATGACGGTCCGCGGGCTCGCCGCATCCGGCCGGCGCCGATGGGCCGCGCGCATCCGTATCAGCGGCGCACCTGCCACATTGTGGTCGAGGTTGCCGAGAAGCACGAAACCGCGCAGCCGGCCGCCCGCTGAAGCGAGTGAAGAGAGGAAACGAATGGGACAGAAGGTTCATCCCTATGGGTTCCGGCTCGGTTACAACAAGCCGTGGAAGTCGCGCTGGTTTGCCAAGCGGGATTATAGCCAGTGGCTCCATGAGGATCTCAAGTTGAAGCGGCAGCTCAAGGACCGGCTGCGCTCTGCGGGCATTTCTTCCATCGAGATCGACCGCATGGCGAACAAACTGCGCATCGGCATCCGCACGGCCCGGCCCGGCATCATCATCGGGCGCAAGGGCTCGGAGATTGACAAGCTGAAGGCCGATCTGCAAAAGGCTACCGGGCGCGAGGTGTACCTGGACATTCAGGAGGTCTACAAGCCGGAACTGGACGCGCAGCTGGTGGCTGAATCCATCGCGCTGCAACTGGAGAAGCGCATTGCCTTTCGCCGGGCGGTGCGGAAAGCCGTGGACTCTGCCATACGCTTCGGTTGCAAAGGAATCAAGGTTCGCGTTTCGGGCCGGCTCAATGGGGCGGAGATTGCCCGCAGCGAATGGAATCTGCAGGGACGGCTGCCGCTGCAGACCTTGCGCGCCGACATTGACTATGGGACCGCCGAGGCGCACACCACTTACGGCGTGATCGGTGTGAAGGCTTGGGTCTACAAGGGCGAGATTCTGGAGGCCAAGAAACGCCAG
>JBGPJR010000156.1:0-5295 GCA_041485545.1 Terriglobia bacterium | reverse complement strand
GCTGCAGTGCGCGTGCAGGGCCCTATCGGTCACAAACGCTTTCCTAAGTAGAGTGGGAGACCATGAGCGGAATCGGGTACTTCTTGTTCTTTCTGGTCGGCTTTCTGATGCTGACCATCTTGCTGATCTGGCCGGTCTTCCCCTACGTGGTTCTGGCGATGTTGATGGCCTATCTGCTCCATCCCGTGGACCGGCGCTTGCGGGCCGTAATCTCTTCGCCCGGCATCCGCGCTTCCTTGCTGACGCTGCTGGCGCTGATCACCTTCGCGCTTCCGCTGGTGTACGCAGTCCATCTCATTACCAGCGACGTGGGAGCTGCGTTCCAGCCGGAACGAGCTCAGCAAATGCTGGAACGGGCCCATGCCTGGCTCGTCAGCCACCGCGCTGAGATCGTTGCCAACTGGATGCTGGAAGCGGTCGCCCGCATCCGCGAGTTGCTACTCGCTTCGGTCCCCGTCCTGTTTGGCTCCCTCTTCAATATCAGCTTGGGAATTTTTGTGTGCCTGTTCGTGTTCTACTACTTCACCAAGGAAGGAGAGGCCATTTGGAACGGTTTTCTGGCAGCGCTGCCGCTGCCAGGGAAATTGAAGACAGAAATGAATCGCGAGGTCACCGGAATCGTACGCGCCATCCTTTACGGCCAGCTCCTCACGGCTCTGGTGCAGGGGCTCGTGGGAGGTTTGGGGCTGGCCCTCTTCCAAGTTCCGCAGGCCTTGGTGCTCACCGTTCTCATGGTGCTGCTTTCGTTTTTTCCCTTTGTCGGGACGCCCCTCATCTGGGTGCCAGCCGGCGTGCTGAAGATTATGGCGGGCGATACGTGGCAGGGAATCGGTTTGCTGGCTTATGGCGCTGCCGTTGTCATGAACGTGGATAACGTCCTGCGGCCCCGCTTGATCGCCATGCACTCGCAGGTGCACCCCGTGGTGATCCTGATTGGCATTATTGGTGGCACCAAGATTTTCGGGTTCATCGGTTTTCTGGTGGGGCCCGTGATCTTCGCCATTTTCTTGCAACTGCTTCGCTTTTTCGCTGAGTATCTTCCCACCGAGAACGCTGCTCCGGCCTCGCCGGAGGGCTGACTGGTGGCCGTTTGGGCGAGACGATCGCCGAGCATCTCGCCATGCAGGGCCCGCCGCGAACCCTCCAGAGAGGCGATTGCCAAAACTCTTCTTTGAGTGAACAATGGAAGCGCGGCTCCTGTCGCCTTCCGTGCGAGACACGGAGCGGCTTAGGGAGAACGGCAACTGCGGGGTGTCGGGAGGGCGGGGGAGAGCACAGCGATGACGGAGTCCCAGTTTCCGAAGCTGGTGGAGCTGATGGCGCGTTTGCGCGGGCCGCAGGGCTGTCCCTGGGATCGCGAGCAGACCTACGACACCATCAAGCCGTTCCTTTTGGAAGAGACTTACGAGGTGGTGGACGCCATCGGCCGCCGGGACTGGCAGGAATTGGCCAGCGAACTGGGCGACCTGTTGCTGCAGGTCGTCTTCTTCGCCCAGATGGCGTCGGAAGACGGCCACTTCACCATTGAGGATGTCATCGCGCGGATTCATACCAAGATGGTGCGGCGCCACCCGCACGTGTTCGGAACGGCTCGAGCGGATACCGCCGCCGACGTGCTGCGCAACTGGGACAAGCTCAAGGCGGAAGAGCAGCGGCAATCGCTTGCGGAGCGCGGGGAATCGTACCGGCCTCCCGACTCGGTGCTCGCCGGGGTTTCCTCCAGCATCCCTTCCGTCATGGAAGCGTACCAGCTCAGCTCGCGCGCTGCGCACGTCGGCTTTGATTGGCAGAACCTGGAGCTGCTGCTCGCCAAACTGCGCGAAGAGATGGCGGAGCTGGCCGCGGCGGCTCGGGCGGAACCAGCAGCCGGAACGCGACCTGCTGGCGTTCCGCAGACCCGCGATGTTGCTCTCCACGCGCGCATCGAAGACGAGGTTGGCGACCTGCTCTTCACGGCAGTCAACGTCGCCCGATTCTTGCGCGTGGACCCGGAAAGCGCCTTGCGAAAAACCAATGGCAAGTTCCGCGGCCGCTTTCAATGGATGGAACAGCAGCTAAGGGCCGCCGGCAAACAGCCGCGCGAGGCAACCATGCAAGAGCTGGATGCCCTTTGGGACCAGGCCAAGAAGGTCTCGGAAGACCTTGGCAGATAACTTGCAAATCTCCCTCCGGCACTGCCATTCGCTCGCAGAGTTCGAGCAGTGTGTCGCCGTCCAGAAGAGCGTCTGGGGCTTTGCCGACGCCGATCTGATCCCGCTACGGTTTTTTGTCGTTGCCGCCAAGATCGAAGGGCAGGTGATCGGCGCGTTCGATGCCTCCGGCCAGATGGCGGGCTTCTGCCTGGCCGTGCCCGCACTGCGCGGCTCGACCGTGTATCTGCATTCCCATATGCTGGCCGTATTGCCCGCGTTTCGCAGATCAGGCCTCGGCCGCCGCCTCAAATTGGAGCAGCGCCGCGACGCGCTGGAACGCGGCATCCGGCTCATCGAGTGGACCTTTGATCCGCTGGAATGGAAGAACGCCCGCTTCAATTTGAACCGGCTCGGCGCCATCGCACGCCGCTATGTTCCCAACCAGTACGGCATCAGCTCCAGCCCGTTGCATCGCGGTTTGCCTACGGATCGCCTAGTGGTCGAATGGTGGCTCGACTCGCCGTGCGTAGCGACCCTGGCGCAGGGCGGCACGGCCGCTCCGCCCGCCGTGCAGCAGCAAGTCACGGCGCCTCTGGACGTGCTCGAAGGTGATCCGCAGACGGGCCTGTCCATCGCCGACGTACAAACGCGACTGCGCGACGAGTTTCAACAGGCCTTCGCCAGCGGCCTCGCCGCCGTCGGGTTTGAGATTCGAAACGCGACGGGGAGCTATCTGCTCGCTCCGAGCGCGTAGTCTATCCGGCAGAGTGCCGGACTCCCGCGGGCCGGTATTTCTCATCTGCCGTGAACCTGTTTACGGCGCCGCAATCGGGGCAGGCGAAGCGGCGGCCGAATAGAATTCCTTTGCGGACGCAGCCTTGTCCCACCAGCCAGTCGGATGGATGTCCGGAACCGCAGCGCACGCAGACATTGGTCCAGGCATCCTGCCGGATGGGCTCCGCGTACTCGCCGAAAAACAGCGCCCAGCCGTAGAGGGCGAGCCGCGTGTGCAGCGCGCGATCCGCGGCGCGCAGCAAGTATGTCAGCCAGACCAGCACCGTCTCGTTGCCGCCGCCCAGCAGCCATAACTTGCGCGGCGGGCGGCTGGGATGGTTCCGGGGATTGAGAAACGAAAGCGAGGTGCAGAGCGGGCGCACGGCAGCCAGCGGCTCGGGGATTCGCGCGCGGATCTTCCCAACTAAGTCATCTGCCGATGCAAAGGCGTTTACATGTCCGCCGCCGCGCGCGAGCCAACGGTAAAGGCGGTCTGTCAGCGTGCCGGAATCGGGCACGGCCACATAGAGCTTGCCAGGCCGCTTGAGCACGCGCCCGATCTCTTCGAGCGCGGCATCGAGCTGCACAAAATGCTCCAGACTGTGGTTGCAAATGACGGCGTCGAAACTTGCGGCCGCGAACGGCAGATGTCCTGCATCGGCTTGCACGAAGCAGGCCGCGCCGTGTTGGGCTGGAGGCTCTATATCAACAGCAAGTATAGCAATAGGATAAGCAGTATAAGTGAAACTCCCACTTCTGCTCCCCAGATCGAGCACGCGGGCTCCCGAGGGCAAGCTGCGCAAAATCTCGTGCACGAGTTTCTTCTATGGAACCGGATGCGACCGGGAAGAGTGGGGAGTATCGGGGGAGGTGATCCAGCCGCCGCCGAGCACTAGGTCGCCTTGATAAAACACCGCGGCCTGCCCCGGCGTAACGGCGCGCTGCGGCTCATCGAACTCGATGCGCACCGAAGCTCCGTCTGAGAGCAGCGTCGCCGGCACCGGCCGGTGCTGGTGCCGAATCTTTACCTCGGCGCGCAGGGAAGTTGGCGGCTCCGCCATCGCGATCCAGTTGATGTTCTGCGCGCAACAACTGTGCGTCAGCAAACCATGGTCAGGCCCGACGACCACCTGCCGCTTGTCCGAATCCAACGACAGAACATAAAGCGGGCTGCCGGTGGCAATTCCGAGCCCCTTGCGCTGTCCAATGGTAAAGCGATGCACGCCGCCGTGGCGGCCGAGCACGGTGCCATCGGTGGCCACAATGTCGCCGTTGCTGGTGTCAGCGGAAGCGCCTTGCTCGCGCCGGTAGGCATCGAGGAAACGTGTATAGTCGCCGCCAGGCACAAAACAAATCTCCTGGCTCTCGGGTTTGTTTGCCACCGGCAGCCGATGCTCGGCAGCAATCTGCCGGACCTCGTGCTTGCTGAGAGAGCCGAGCGGAAACAGCGTCCGGCTCAGTTGCTCCTGCGTGAGACCCCATAGAAAGTAAGACTGATCCTTCGATTCATCCAGCGCGCGTCGCAGCAGATGTCGCCCGCACGTCGCGTCGTACCCCACGCGCGCGTAATGGCCCGTGGCCAGATGCTCCGCGCCAATCTGCTGCGCGGTGGCCAGCAACTGATCGAACTTGACATGATTGTTGCACAGCGTGCAGGGAATGGGAGTCCGGCCGCTTTGATACTCCGACACAAAGGGGCGGACCACAGCATCCTCGAACTGTCGCTGAAAATTCATCACATAAAAAGGGAACTGCAGATGCTCCGCCACACGGCGCGCGTCGTAGACGTCATTCCCCGAGCAGCAGCGTCCCTCCACCGTCTTCGGAGCCGTAGGATCGGACTGTGCCAGGCGCCGCTGGTCCCAAAGCTGCATGGTCAGACCTACGACGCGATAGTTCTGCGCTAGCAGCAGTGCCGCCGCGGTAGAGCTGTCCACGCCTCCGCTCATTCCGACGGCAACCAGAGGCCCGGATCCGTCGCGCCGCTTCCGCTCATCCGTGTTGCGAGCAAGCTCTCCTGCGATCATCGGGTCCGTCCCTCTGCCGCCCGCGCCAGTTCCCGCGGCCCTCGCGGCGAGAGCGCGCGCAGACGCTCCACCACCGCCGGCAGGACCTCCAGCAGAGCATCCACCTGATCCGCAGTGTTCTGCCTGCCCAAACTGAAACGGAGACTGGAACGGGCGCGCTCGGGCGACAAGCCCAGCGCGATCAGGACATGGGAAGGCTCGACGGCCCCTGCGGAGCACGCCGACCCGGTGGAGCACGCCATGCCCTGCAGGTCGAGAGCAATCACCAGCGCCTCGCCTTCAACGAAATCGAAGTAGACATTGGCGGTGTTCGGCACGCGCAGCGGCTCGCTAGCGGGGCCGTGCACATCGCAGCCGTTGAT
>JBGPJR010000155.1:0-5304 GCA_041485545.1 Terriglobia bacterium | reverse complement strand
CCCTTTGGTCGGCGCCCGGCCGCAGTACGAATTCGAAGAGATCATCGACACGCTGCTGGCCACGCAGGACGAGTAAGCCGCTGCCCGCTCATTTCGCAAGCAGCAGGCCGGGTAGATCGCGGATGGAACGGAGAACGCGCCAGGCTTGGGCGAAGTCCTGAGCCGCTGTGAACGCGTTGCGGATGATGACGCAGTGCAGGGCGTCGCTTGCAGTCTTGAGCGCCGGCCGCTAGCGAGTCAGCTCTGGCCGCCGCTCATTACGAGGGCGGTCCTGCTGCTCGGGTTCGGCCGTGCGCTGGGGAGGCACCTCTTCCATCGTTGGATTGAAAGAAAGCGGCCGGTTCAGTTCCAGAACCAGTTCGCTGCCGGCAGGCAGTTCCGCGTCATTGCCCTTCTTGAAGAGGTGGTGGATCAGCGCAATGGCTCCCACGGCTCCCGCTCCGATGAGAGCGCCCTGGCCTCCCGCCATGACGGTTCCGAGCACGGCGCCCGTGACGGCGGTCGTCGCGGTTCCGCGGACGTCCATGCCGTCCTTCCCGGAGGCTTGGACGGTTCCTTCTTCCCCGGTTACTTTCGTGTTCTCGTCACCCTGGCCGCCAGTCACCGTTGCCGTGACGGTAAGAACTTCCCCGCTGGGCAGAGTCATCTTCTCGGGACGCAGTTGCAGCTCCGCCCGTCCCGATACGCGCCCCGGGCCCTGGACTCGCACCACGCTCCCTTCGACGACGCACCCGATGGGAAGGACTTCCTGTTCGTCTACGAAAACTGGCATGAAGAGATGCGAACGGAACGCATCGCCGGTCTTGCTGTCCTTCGTGCTCAAGCGCGTCTCCATCACCACCTGGAGCGTTGCGCCCGCGGGCAAAGTGACGACCTGGGCGGTCGCCGGAAGTGTTGCCATCCATAAGGCACCAGCCAGGAACAGGGCTATCCGCGACGATTTGGCGCGCATGGAGACACCTCCTTGACTTGCCTTACTAATACCATACTTATTCGCTTGGCAGCCATAGATTTCCTTTAGCGCGGCTGTGTTGACCGGTTCCTACACAAGACTCACTCCCGCGATTCGGCCTCAACGGAGCCAAGCGCGCGCATGACCAGACTGAGAAGAGAAATCCGGCTAGGATGGTGGCGCTGCCGGCAAATCGGGACTGCGTGGAGGGCCCTGCAACTCTTCGGCAATCTCGCGGGCAATCTGACGGGCGCGCTCCAGTGCGCCCGGCTCCAGCGAAATGGCTCCGACGCGGGGATGCCCTCCTCCGCCATAGCGTTCGCAGATGGTGGCCAGGTTGTGCAGCACCGGCTGCTTGTTCCAGGGGTTGGAGCCTACCGAAATCTTGGTGCGAAAGCTGGACGGACATATGCTGACGCTGTAGACACAGTCGGGGAACAGATAGTACGGAGCAAACTTGTTGTAGGCCTCCACCTGCGGGCCGGTCAGGTCAAAAAACAGCACGCCTTGATCGCAACGCCCGAGCTGCCGGATCACCTCCATCGACCGCAGATGCTGCTGATAGAGGGGTTCAAACTGCGTGTAGATCCTCTGCTGGCCCGCGATGGCCTCCAGCGGCTGGCGGGCCATCTGCGGAATGAGCCAGCGAGCCAGATCCGCATCGGCCCCCGCCTCCATGACCAAGGCGAGACGTAGTGCCGGCGCCTGCATCTGCACCGCCGTGGAAGCGTCGGGAAACAGGGCCCCGTCCACCACATCCGCCCAGTGGATCAAATCGTCCAGATCGGGCGCCGCAAAGCCGAAGCGTTCGCGCCCAATCGAAGCAATCAGCTGGGTGCAGGACTTGAAGTGCGGATCGTAAAACTTCTTGCCGCCGGTGTCTTGGCGGAAGTGCTCCGCATCCTGCGGCGTTAAGAAAGCGCTCTGGTGGTGATCGAACCACCAGTTCAGACGCGGCGAGGTGGAATACTTGAAGTCCACAATGGCGTTCTCGTTCCCGTCAAAGAGCGCCTCGTCGAACAATTGCGAGGCGCGATGGGCCAGTCCCGTGTAACGGAACTCGGCATCGGCGCGCACACAGGCCTGATAGAACCGCGTAAACACCGCGGCGGAGGCGGCGCCGTCAAAGCAGCGATCGTGGAAAAATACACGTACGTGCATCGTCATGCCTGCCAGCTGCTGCTACGTCCTTGGGGCCAGCACTCAGCGGGGTATAAACGGTAACAGATACCCGATTGAGACGCCGTTTGCAAGTGAAATTCGCGGGGAAGCGCGGACGGTTCCTGCAGCTACCACGGCGGCCAGAGCGGGGGACTAGTCAAAGACAACGGTCTTGCGGCCGTAGGGCAGGATGCGGTGTTCCAAGTGGAACCGGACCGCGCGCGCCAGAACGACCCGCTCCAAATCGCGCCCTTTGCGAATCAGGTCCTCCACCGTGTCGCGATGGCTGATCCGCGCCACGTCCTGCTCGATGATGGGTCCTTCGTCGAGCTCGGCGGTGACGTAATGACTGGTGGCGCCGATCAGCTTCACGCCGCGCTCGTGCGCCTGATGGTACGGACGCGAGCCCACAAAAGCGGGAAGAAACGAATGGTGGATATTAATGATGCGATGCGGATAGCAGTTTACAAACGGCGGGCTGAGCACTTGCATATAGCGTGCTAGAACAACCAGGTCCACCCCGTGCCGGGCCAGCAGTTCCATCTGGCGCCGTTCTTGCTCCGGTTTGGTGTCTGGAGTGATCGGAAACTCCGCAAACGGAATCCCAAATCGCTCGACCGCCGGGCGGAGGTCGGCGTGGTTGCTGACCACGACAGCCAGTTCCGCGGGCAGCTCCCCCGCGTTGTGCCGCCAGAGCAAGTCGTACAGGCAATGGCTCTGGCGCGAGACGAAGATCGCCAGCCGGTTGGGGCGGTCGGTGAAATGGAGTTCCCACTCCATACGCAGGGAGGCAGCCAGGGCGCCAAAGACTTTCCCCATCTCTTCGCGAGCCACGCGGAAGCCCTCCATCTCCCACTCCACGCGCATCAGAAAGAGGCCGGAGGCGGAATCCGTGTGATGGTCAGAGTGGACAATATTCCCGCCGTTTTCGTAAATGAACTGGGCGATGCGCGCCACCAATCCCCGCTGGTCGGGACAACTGATTAACAGCACGGCTGTGGGAGTCTCGGTCATGAAAACTGGTCCCTTCCGTCCATAGTCCTATTGAATCGCAGCAAACGGCCGATTGAATCCATGGAGATGAACGTGAGCCAAAAATGCCACCTCCTGACACAAAGTGACACCGGAGGAGGGCTCTGGCGCACTGGACAGCGGGTTTTACCGATATGATTCAACGACGAGAAACTATTGCGAACTATAACTGATTTCAATAGAATACGTCGAAACTGAAGGAGGAGCCAGCCCGCCCAGTGGAAATGGAGCGGTGCTTGCAGGCAAGCCTCGACGGAGCAGATTGGCAGCGAGTGAAAAGGGGAAACTGAGCCGGTGAAACGACAGCAAGGCTTCACATTGATCGAGCTGCTGATCGTAGTGGCGATCATTCTGATCATCGCGGCGATTGCGGTCCCGAACCTTCTGCGGTCTCGGATGGCGGCTAACGAGGCCTCGGCGGCGGCCTCACTGAAGCAGATTGGGACTGCCAATGTTGCCTACTCGTCGGTTTACAATATTGGCTACGCGGGGGATTTGGGCTCTCTGGGACCGCCGCCCGGCTCCAGCGGTTGCGCCTCTGTCGGCAAAGACTGCGCGGACCTGCTGGACGCGCATGTGTCGGGAGTAAACCCCTCCACTCCCACTCCCACCAAGAACGGCTACCAATTGACCTACGCCGCGCCATCGGCTGCTCCCACACAGGCGGCCCCGAATAACACCTACTCGGTCGTTGCCGTCCCGAACAGCGCCAGCGACGGCACCAGCACGTTCTGCTTCGACAACCGTATCACCATCATCCGCGACACTTCCGGTCTTCAGAACACCCCGGATCCCGCGGGCTGCGCCTGGCCTATGGGCGGAAGCGTTGCTCCCCTGTAACAGGGCGCTAGCCTACGGACGTTCCACTGGCGCCAGGCCCGAGGAAGCTGGCAGCACGTTACGAACCCGGAAAAACGGATAGAGCAATGCTCCCGTCAGATTGATCAGAGCCTGGGAAGCCATGTACAGGGTAAACAGATTGGCGCCCTGCGGCGTACCCGCCGTTTGAAACAACGCCAGAAAAGCCACGTGCCCCACCCCCAAGCCTCCCGGAGCAATGGGAATCGCCGTGACCAGCAGTCCCAAAGGTACCAGAACCAAGTAACTGGACAGCGGTAGCCGCAGGCCCAACGCCTGGCCATACAGCACGAAACTAAGCAGGATCAGTCCTTGGCTCAACAGCGAAATGCCCAAGACATTCCGGATCAGTCCCAAATCGCGAACGTAAAGGTGGGTTCCTTCATAGAAAGCCGTAAAGAGATGGTCCAGACGCAGCCGCCGGCTGAACCGCAGCAGAAGTGAAGGAGGCGCGGGAAGCCGATGTGCTAGCAGGAAAGTGCATAACGCCGCCAGAAGTCCCGCCGCAGAAAGTGTGCGAGCAGAAACCAGAACGTGAAACGGCAGCGAATAGGCCGGTGCCCCGAGCGTTCCCGCTAAACAGAGAGCCAAGAGCGGCAGCAGCCCTGCGATGCGATCGAACAGGATACTGGGCGCCACCGCCGAAGCACCCATGGACGCAACGGCGGCGGAGCCGGGAGGGCCGGCCACGGAAGCCCGGCGTGCGATGTACAAGCCGCGGATGACATCGCCGCCAATGTATCCCGGAAGTGCCATGTTAAAGAACTTGGAGACCATGAGGTATGAAAACACCTCACGATGGGGCAGTCTGACCCGGCTGGCCCGCAGCAGGCTCTGCCAGCGCCACAACTGGCCGAAGGGCGTCAACCCAAGCACCAGCAGCGCCGGAACCATAAATTGCCATTTGCCCAAGGAGGCCTGCAGGGGTTCCCAAGCGAGATCGCCGCGCCAGATCAGGTAAGCCACCAGCGCCACGGCTACGGCCAGCTTGGCGACGGTTGCCGCGGCTTTCTTGCTGGCAAGACCTGCCCCGTTCGGCTTCGGAATCGGCTCTGCAGAAAGATCTGGCATGCTCCGGTTCAGTGTACGGCAAAGGAGGAGTCAAAAAAAGGTTGTGTCGCAAGGTACGTCCGCACGGAACCATCAACACACGGACAGGAGGAAAAGTCGCGCTGGCGCAGACGGCAGGTCGGTTGGTGCCGCCTCCGTCAGCAGTCAAACTTCCGGCACAAAGCCCGCTCGCTGCCTTATCCAAAATGCCAGGAGGTTCCGTGGCGCGCGACAGACCAGAGCGTTACTTG
>JBGPJR010000154.1:0-5318 GCA_041485545.1 Terriglobia bacterium | reverse complement strand
TAGGCCAGGCGCGGCTCCGGACCCCAGACGCTCCATGTCAGAAAGGTGAGCACGGCGGCAGCCACGACGGCGGGGACAAAGTAGGAGGCGACCACATCGGCCAGCCGCTGAATCGGCGCGCGGGTCCGCTGCGCCTCTCCGACCATGCGAACAATTTGCGCCAGTAGGGTTTCGCTTCCCACCCGCTCGGCGCGCATCAGAAGGCCGCCTGTGCCGTTGACGGTGCCTCCGACCACCCCATCCCCCGCCTTTTTCTCGACGGGGATCGGTTCTCCGGTAATCATGGACTCATCGACGGAGCTGCTTCCTTCCAGCACGGTCCCATCGACGGGAATTTTCTCTCCGGGCCGCACTCGAAGGCGGTCGCCAGGCTGGACCCGGTCGAGCGCAACGTCTTCCTCCGAGCCATCGTCGCGGATTCTGCGAGCCGTCTTCGGAGCCAGGCCAAGCAGCGCGCGAATGGCTGCGCTGGTTCGGCTGCGCGCCCGCAGCTCCAGGACCTGCCCTAAGAGCACCAGCGTAGTAATGACGGCGGCGGCCTCGAAATAGACCTCCACGGTTCCGCCCATGCGGAAAGCGTCCGGGAACATGTCGGGCGCCACCGTGGCAGCCACGCTGTAGGCGTATGCCGTGCCGGTGCCGATGGCGATCAGGGTAAACATGTTGAGGCTGCGGTTGACGAAGGACGCCCAGCAGCGCACGAAGAAGGGCCAGCCTCCCCACAACACGACCGGTGTCGCCAGCGCCAGTTCCGCCCAGTTCACCCAGCCGGAAGAGAGCAGATCGTGAAGCGCCATGCCGGGAACATGCCCGACCATGGTCTTCAAAAGGAGCGGAACCGATAGCGCCAGGCTGATCCAAAAGCGCCGCGTCATGTCAACGAGTTCGGGGCTGGCTTCCTCTTCTACCGACACGACGCGCGGCTCCAATGCCATGCCGCAGATGGGGCAGTTGCCCGGCTCGCTTTGCACAACCTCGGGATGCATCGGGCAGACATACTCCGTGCGAGCGACCGGCGGCGCGCTGACGACCGGCTCGAGCGCCATGCCGCACTTCGGACAGGGGTCGGTCGCGGAGAGGCGCACCTCGGGGTGCATGGGACAGGTGTAATCGCCTGTCCCGGCCGAACGGGTGCGTGCTGCGTCCTGTTCGCCCTGGGCTGTCTTTGGGTTCAGATATCTTTCCGGATCGGCGCGGAACTGCTCCAGGCAGTGCGGATTGCAGAAGTAGTAGGTCTTGCCGCGGTATTCCTGGCTGCCTACGGCGTCGGCGATCTCAATCTGCATCCCGCAAACCGGGTCTTCTACCAGGGGGCTCACTGCGGTCGGCTGCTCCTCAGGCATATATAATAGACGCAGATGCTGGGCAAGAGGACTCGGAGCTGAGAAAGCCATGACCGCAGTCGTAGCGACGTTTCTATATCAGGGCAGGCTCAACATGGCTCAGGCGGAGAGCCTGGGCTTGTCCTACACGCACCTGGGGGTGCGCCAGATCGAAGTCAACGAGCAGGAACAGACGATCAGCGTGGAGTACGATGCCACGCGCATGGACCAGCACGGCGTAGCGGCGTTGCTGCGGCGCCTGCGGATTCCTATTCGCGAGGCGATGCAGAACACCGATTCCTTGGAGCGGAGGTGAGATGGCAGTCTGGAAACTGCTGGGGTTTGATCCCAAGAGTCTCGTGGCAGCGGGGAAGCAGCCGGGGGCGGTCAAGGCCGAGACCGAGACGGTCCGCAAGATTGTCCAGGCGATAGATCAGTTGGAGCCGGCGCGCGCCCGCTACATCGCGGCGTTCGCGTACCTGCTCAGCCGCGTGGCGTATGCCGACCACAACGTCAGCCCGGAAGAGACGCAGATGATGGAACAGATCGTGATGCAGCGGGGCCAGCTTCCCGAGGAGCAGGCGATTCTGATCGTGCAAATGGCCAAGTCGCAGAGCCTGCTCTTCAGCGGGACGGAGAATTTTCTGGTCACTCGGGAGTTTGACAAGATCGCGGACCGCGAGCAGAAGCTGGCGCTGCTCGACTGCCTCTACGCGGTGTGTGCCGCCGATCAGAGCGTCTCCACGGTCGAAGACAACGAGATCCGCAACATTTCCATTGAACTCCAGCTCAGCCACGACGACTTCATCGCCGTGCGCCTGAAATACCGCGAGTATCTGGCGGTGCTCAAGAAATAGGCTCCGGCGGGCGGGGAAAGCGCCACTTTGGGTGCCGCGCCGCCGCTGTGATATACTGCCGTTCCAGGCGATGCTCATGCCATGCGAGGGCATCGCTTCAACCATAAGGGGCCGTAGTTCAGCTGGTTAGAACGCCTGCCTGTCACGCAGGAGGTCGCGAGTTCGAGTCTCGTCGGCCCCGCCATTGCCCCCCCGATTGCGCATCGCGCCGATGCGCCAGAGAGTTGTTGTCCCTCCCCACCCTTCTCCGGTAGGCTGGAAGCGTACATGGTGGATATTCACTGCCACATCCTGCCTGGGTTGGACGACGGCGCCCAGGAAGAATCGGTTGCTCATCAGATGGCGCAAATGGCTGCGGGCGATGGCATCACGCACATCGTCGCCACGCCGCATTCCAACCACCGCTTTCCCTTTGATCCACAAGTCAATCGCCAAAAGCGCGACGCGCTGCAGCAGGCCATTGGCGAGTCGCCGAGACTGCTGCTCGGATGCGACTTCCACCTGAGCTACGAAAACATCGAGGCCTTGCGCTTGCAGCCGGAGCGCTATACGATCAACGGCCTGCGGTACCTTTTGGTGGAGTTTGCCGACAGCAGCATTCCTCCCAATATGGACGAAGTGTTTCTCGATATGATATCGCGCCAGGTGGTGCCCATCATTACTCACCCGGAGCGCAACGCGATTCTTGCGGAAAGTCCCGAGCGGATGCTGAGCTGGCTCCAGACGGGCTGCCTGGTGCAGGTGACGGCGGGAGCCTTGCTGGGACGGTTCGGCAAGCGGGCGCGGCAAGCGGCCGGGCTGCTGCTGCGGCACCGCATGGTGCACTTCATCGCCACGGACGCCCATAACACCACCTCGCGCCCGCCGCTGCTCGCGGAAGCGCGCAAGGTCGTCGCAGCCGGGCACGGTGAGGAGGTGGCACAGGCCCTCTGCGAAACCAACCCGGGCGCGGTCATCGCGGGGCGCGAATTGGCCTGGAAGCCGCAGCCGGAGCCGTTTGGCGCGGCGCCGCGTAAATGGTTTACGTTGCATCGCTGACAGAACAGGACGCCCCTAGCCGATGAGACCGGGCGCATCGCTGTACGGACAACCAATCCCCCGCGGGCAGGCCCTGCGTCTCGCCGGACTGCTGAGCCGCGAGGGCTCGCGCCTCCACGCCGCAGTTTGCGGGGGGCGCCGGGAAGGGAAGTCCGATCTGCTGCGGCAGGTCCACGCGCGGTTGTTCGAACGGGGCGAGGGACCAGTTCCCATCCACTATGCGTTCGACTCCGCCAGATCAGCAGAATCCCTGGCACGCCATTTTGCGGCATCCCTTTGCCAGCAGGTCCGGGCTTTCTTGATGCGCCAGGAAGAGTTCCTGCGAGAGCCGCTGCCGCGCCTGGAGCAGGAACTGGAGCGGCCCGGCCTGCCGCTGTCGCTGACCGAGTTGGCTCGCGAGTTTCTGGCGCTCCCGGCCGGGGATCAGCCCGAGGCTGCCGCTGCGCTGGCGGAGCGGTTGGGAGAGCGGGAGGGCCGTCCGGCCTGTCTCCTGTTCGACAATGCCGAGGCGCTCGCCTCGGATTCGCCGTTTCTGCCTGCTCTGGAGCGGAGTGCTTTTTCCTGGTTGCTGAGCGGTCGCAAGTCTACCGTCGCCCACATGGCCGGCCAGCATGGCTGGACGGTGGCACCACTGGAGCCCTTTTCAGCCGAGGAAGCCCTGCTGCTCGCGGAAAGGAAATGCCGCGAGTATGAGCTGCGGTTTTCCCGTGAGGCGTGGGAGAACTGGCTCAATTACGCGGGCGGCTCTCCGGGTTGGATCGGCTTCCTGGTGGAGGCGGCCGCCGTGCGCGGGACTTCGCTGGAGTCCGTAGCCGCACTGGGGAAGCTCTATGCCGCAGAGCTAGCCGCAGGGGGCCTGGGAGGCTGGCTGGCCGAGCGGTGGGAACGCGCTGTGCCGGTTTTTCAGGATCGTCCCGCCATGGCGGAGCGCCTCATTACGTTGCCGCGAAGCAACTCTGGGCCGACCTCCTCCCTTCCGCCCGCCGTATGGGAAGGGATGGCTTTCGAAGAGTGGCTGGAGGAGACGCCCTCTGGGCCGATCGCGCGAGTGGGCCAAATCGAGCAGGATTGGCTCGCCTTTGTGGGCTCCGTCCAAGGCGCGGCCTCACCTCAAATGGTCGAAGCAAGAATCTTGCAGGCTTTCCTGCTGCGAGTGCAGCGCGCGCACGCGAGCAGACCGTTGTCGGAAGTGGCGGAACGGGTGAGGGGAACGATCCTTGCACAGCAGCCGGACGGCGCCGGTGCGGAGCGGTCGGCGCTGGGATCAGCCGGGCTCGGCTCGATCTGCTCGGTGGCCGTCGAAAGCACGCCGACGGCGCAGTTGTTCTGGTGCTATGGGCTCCGTGCTGGTCGTAGCGGCTGGGCACCCGCCGCCGGTCTGTTGCTCGTGGTGCTCTGCGGCCAGGAGCCGCCCGCAGCCGAGGTCAAGAAGTGGAGCCAGCGGCTTCGCGAAGAGTCCGGGCGGCTGTCTGAAACCGGCGCGGCCGAATCGCGGTCCGCCGGTTCGGGTCTCCGAAGCGAATTGTGGCTGGCCCTACCTCCGGGAGCCCCTCTCGCGCCGGTGGGCGAGGAACGCCGCATGCGCTGGGAAACCTTGCTCCAGCTGCTGGGGCAGGAGGAAGGCGGCTGGGTGGCTTCCGTAGAGTCGGCACCAGGCGCAGTAGCAGTAGCCCCCCTGCCGAGCCGGCTGCCTGCGGGCGAACTGGAGGCGCGGGCGCAGTGGCTGGAAGAGGAACTCGCCTCTCTCAGCGAGCAGTTGCAGCGCGAGCTCCGCAACGCTCCCAAGAACCCGGCCTCCCGCGCAAAAGCCACCAAGGCAGGTTCCGCAGCGGATCGCGGAGAGTCCAACTGGAGGACGGCACTGACGCTCGGGCTGCTCAGGATGTCCAGCGACCTGCTGGCGATGCAGCAGCACGGCAACCCCTCGCAGCTGGGCGCCCTGCGGGAGATCCAGTCGCAGAGCCAGAAGCTCTTGGAGCTGTTGCGCGCGCTCGAAGAGGCGAAAACCGAAGACCCTAAGCAGGCTAACAAGCCCCCCATCCCTCCCGCCAGGTAGTTTCCGCACCGTGCCCCAAAGCGCACTCAGCAAAAACCGAGGCGC
>JBGPJR010000153.1:0-5349 GCA_041485545.1 Terriglobia bacterium | reverse complement strand
CAAGGGCCGCGTGGGCCTCTACGAGGTGCTGGAGGTGACCGATGAGCTGCGCGAGTTGATTCTCGTAGGCGCTTCCGCCCTGGAGTTGAAAAAGAAGGCCATTGAGAACGGGATGATCACGCTGCGCCGCAGCGGTTTGATCAAAGTACGCGAGGGGCTTACGACACTGGAAGAAGTGATGCGGGAAACGGTTTTGTAAGACGCCCCGGCACGCGCGCGGTACCGGGCCAACGGAAAGGATCGACGAGCCGGGAGCACGGCTCTGGCCGAAAGGAGCAGAATGGCAGTTTCACTGAGCGAGTTACTGAAAAAATTGCTGGAGATGAACGGGTCGGACCTGCACATCACGACCAACAGCCCGCCGCAGATCCGCGTGGACGGTTCCCTGCGGCCCCTCGATATGCCGCCGCTGACGGCGGCGGAGACCAAGCAGTTGGCCTACAGTGTGCTGACGGATGCGCAGAAGCACCGCTTTGAGGAGACTCTGGAGCTGGACTTCAGCTTTGGTATCAAAGGGCTGGCGCGCTTCCGTGGCAACGTCTTCAATCAGCGCGGGGCCGTGGGCGCGGTCTTCCGGATGATTCCGTATGAGATCCGTTCGTTCGACACGCTGGGACTGCCGGCCACCGTGGCCAAGCTGTGCGAAAAGCCCCGCGGGTTGATCCTGGTGACCGGGCCCACGGGCAGCGGAAAATCCACCACTCTGGCGGCCATGCTCGATAAGGTCAACAACGACCGCCACGACCACATCATTACGGTCGAGGACCCCATCGAGTATCTGCACGGACACAAGAACTGCCTGGTGAATCAGCGGGAGATTCACTCCGACACGCTCTCGTTTCCCAACGCGCTGCGCGCCGCGCTGCGTGAGGATCCGGACGTGGTGCTGATCGGCGAAATGCGCGACCTGGAAACCATCGAGTCCGCGTTGCGCATCGCCGAAACCGGACACTTGACCTTCGGCACGCTGCATACCAACTCGGCAGCCTCCACCATCAACCGCGTCGTGGACGTGTTCCCGGCCCATCAGCAGCCGCAGGTCCGGGCGCAGCTCTCGCTCGTGCTGGAGGGCATCCTCTGCCAGGCGCTGTTGCCGCGGGCCTCGGGCACGGGCCGCGTGATGGTGCTGGAAGTCATGGTGCCGAACGCGGCCATTCGCAACCTGATCCGCGAGGACAAGGTGCACCAGATTTACTCGGCTATGCAGGCGGGGCAGGAGAAGTACGGCATGCAGACTTTCAATCAGGCTCTGGCGACAGCCTATTCCCAAAAACAGATCACGCTCGAGACCGCCATGCTGCGGTCTCATAACCAGGACGAGTTGCAAGACATGATTAACCGCGGAACCGGACTGATCCAGCACCATCGCGGAGCGGCAGCCGGTGCCGGGCGGCGGTAGGCCCGTCCGGAGTATGGAAGTTTGTCGGTTTAGAAGGAGGAAGGATGCCAGTCTACGTATTTGATGGCCGCACGATCCAGGGGATGAAGGTTTCCGGCGAGCGGGTTGCCGATAGCAAGGCGGCACTGACGGCTCTGCTGACCCGGGAGCGCATCCGTCCCGTCAGTATCAAGGAAAAGGGCAAGGAATTCGTTCTTCCTACGTTAATGAGGCAGCGAGTCTCGTCGAAGGAACTGGCGATCTTTTACCGGCAGTTTTCGGTGATGATTGATGCCGGATTACCGCTGGTGCAATGCCTGGAAATTCTAGCCGCCAACCAGGAGAACGTCACGTTTCAGAAAGTGCTGACGGACGTAAGGTCTCGCGTGGAAAGCGGCTCCACGCTGGCCAACGCCCTCCGCGAGCATCCCAAGGTGTTTGACGCGCTAGTCGTCAACATGGTGGACGCGGGCGAAACAGGCGGTATCCTGGACACCATTCTGCAACGGCTGGCCACCTACGTCGAGAAGGCCGTCAAGTTGCGGGCGGCGGTCAAGTCCGCTCTGATCTATCCCGTGGCCGTGGTCAGCATTGCGATCATCGTCGTAACCGTGCTGCTGTGGAAAGTGGTGCCCATTTTTGCCAACCTGTTCGCCTCGCTCGGTGTGGACTTGCCGCTGCCGACCCGCATCGTGGTGGGCCTGAGCACCTTCATCGGAACCTTCGGGTGGGTCTTTGTCGTCATCGGCGTGGCCATCTTTTTCGCGTTCCGGTCTTTCTATCACACGGAAGGCGGCCGCCTGACCATTGATGGCCTGATGCTGAAGATGCCGATCATCGGCAGTCTGCTGCGAAAGATCGCTGTGGCGCGCTTCACCCGGACACTGGGCACGCTCATCACCAGCGGCGTGCCGCTGCTGGAGTCCATGGACATCACGGCGCGCACCAGCGGCAACGCGGTCATCGAGAAGGCCATTTTGGGCGTGCGCAAAGCGGTCGAAGAGGGCCGCACGCTAACCGATCCGCTGCGGGAGTCGGAAGTCTTTCCCAACATGGTGGTCCAGATGATCGCCGTCGGCGAGCAGACGGGAGCGATGGACGCCATGCTCCAAAAGATCGCAGACTTCTACGAAGCCGAAGTGGACGCCGCGGTCAAGGACATGCTCACGCTGCTGGAACCGATCATCATCAGCTTCCTCGGCGCGACCGTTGGCTTCGTCGTGGTTTCCATGTACCTGCCCATGTTCGCTCTGATCGCGAAGCTCTCCGGCTGAGCGCGACTCCGCCGGCGAAGCAGATCGGCGTTTCCGTTGCCTAGCGGGCCCACAGGGAGAGGGTTGCTTTCGTCAGCCACCCTCTCCGAAGCCTCCGCCATTAGCTAACCGATTCCTCTGTTATACTGATAGGCAGCCTCCGTAAGGTGTATAGGGACGGCCTGAGCGGGTCTCTGCAGTGCCGCGGCCGGCACGAATTTCTGGAGCAGCGATGCATCGAATCACCACCACACACCTGAGCAAAATGAAGCAGAAGGCGGAAAAGATCGTCATGGTTACCGCCTACGATTACCCCACCGCGCGCCTGGTGGATGAGGCCGGCGTGGACGTGGTGCTGGTGGGCGACTCGCTCGGCAATGTGGTGCTCGGATACGAGAGCACTCTTCCGGTAACCATTGAAGACATGCTGCACCACACCAAGGCTGTGGTGCGGGGCGTCCAGCACGCCCTGGTGGTCACCGACCTGCCGTTCCTCACCTATCAGACGGGTCCGGAAGACGCCATCCGCAATGCCGGCCGGCTGCTGCAGGAAGGTGGCGCGACGGCCGTCAAGTTGGAGGGTGGCATCGAGGTCTGCGCCCAGGTCCATACCTTGGTGTCGGCGGGAATTCCGGTGATGGGGCATCTCGGCCTGACCCCGCAGTCGATCAACGTCTTCGGCGGCTACAAGCTCCAGGGACGCACCCAGCAGGCCGCGGAGAAGCTCGTCGCCGACGCCCAAGCGTTGGAACGGGCCGGCGTTTTCGCAATCGTTCTCGAATGCATTCCAGAAGAATTAGCGGCTCGAATTACCGAAACGATCTCGATCCCAACCATCGGCATCGGCGCCGGGGTGCATTGCGACGGGCAGGTTCTGGTGCTGCACGATCTCGTCGGCATCTCCGGAAAGATTCATCCTCCACGATTTGTCAAACAATACGCCCAGGTGGGAGCCGTGATCCGGCAGGCCGTGGAGCAGTATGCCCGGGAGGTGCGCGAGGAGAAGTTTCCCGCCGCGGAGCACTCCTTTGAATCGTCGGAGGCCGGTGCTCCGGCCGCCTCCAGCCCCCCGCGAAAATGACGCTCCTTCTGCGCACCATTGCCGAGGCGCGCGACTGGGTTTGCGAGCAGCGGCGCACGGGCCGGAGCCTCGGCTTGGTTCCCACCATGGGCGCGCTGCATGAAGGCCACTTGAGCCTGTTCCGCCGCGCGCGCGCCACGTGCGACCGGGCTGCGATCTCCATTTTCGTGAACCCGCTGCAGTTCGCCGCGGGGGAAGATTTTGAGCGCTACCCGCGCGATCTGGAGTGCGATCTTGCGCTGGCGGGAAGAGAAGGTATGGACGCGACCTTTTGCCCCGAGGCGGCGGAGATGGTTCCCGCCGCCTCCAGCACATTCGTGGACCCCGGGAGGCTGGGGGAGGTGTTGTGCGGGGCCTTCCGGCCTGGACATTTTCGCGGCGTGGCCACGGTAGTGGCAAAGCTCTTCCATATCTTGCAGCCTGACCGTGCGTTCTTCGGGCAGAAAGATGCGCAGCAGGCGCTGATCATTCAGAAGATGGTGACCGATTTGAATTTTCCCGTGCGCATCGAGGTCTCTCCTACGGTGCGGGAGCCGGACGGTCTGGCGCTGAGCTCGCGCAATGCCTACCTGAGCGCCGCGGAGCGCGCCCAGGCGCCCGTGCTCTACCGCGCGCTGCGGCATGCGGAGACGCTGCTGGCTTCCGGCGTGCGGCAGGCGAGCCGCCTGGAGCAGGAGATGCAGGCCATGATCCGGACTGTACCGGGCGCGCAACTGGACTATGTGCGCGTCGTGGATTGCAGAACGCTGGAGCCGGTGACACAGGTTGAGGGCGAAGTGTTGGCGGCTGTTGCCGTGCGTTTTGGCAAGACGCGCCTGATTGATAATCTGGTGCTGGGACAAAGCTAGGAGGCCGTCGCGTGTTTCGAACCATGATGCGAGCTAAGATCCATGGCGCCACCCTCACCGGGGCGAACCTGCACTATGTCGGCAGTCTGAGCCTCGATGCGGGCATCATGGACCGGCTCGATCTGCTTCCCAATGAAATGGTGCAGGTCCTCAATCTGAACAACGGGTCGCGGCTGACCACCTACATCATTCCGGCGGAGAAGGGAAGCGGTGTGGTGGCACTCAATGGCGCCGCGGCACGGCTGGGGCAGCCCGGCGACAAGGTCCTGATCGTCGCCTATGCGACGATGACGGACGAGGAAGCGCGCAGCTTCCGCCCCCAGGTCGCGCTGGTGAACGAGCGGAACCAGATTGTGGAAGTCCTCCAGGATAGCGGAGTCGCGGCCCCGCGCCGCGTCTGAGAAATTCCGTGCGGATCAGCAAAGTTGTTACTCGAACCGGCGATGAGGGCCAGACCAGCCTGGCCAACGGTGAGCGCGTCAGCAAAGGCTCGCTGCGCGTCGGCGCTTATGGCGACGTGGACGAGCTGAACTCGTTGATCGGCTGGGCGGGAGTGGAGCCCTCCAACGCAGCCCTCCAGCCACTGCTCACCGAAATCCAAAATCATCTGTTTGTGCTGGGAGCCGATCTGTCCACTCCTATCCCGGGCGCTCCCAAGCCGGACCCGATACGCCGCATCTCCGCAGCGGAGGTGGAGTATCTCGAAGGCGAGGTAGCCCGGTGCAACAGCGAGTTGCCGCCGCTGGAGGAGTTCATCCTTCCCGGCGGCAGCGAAGCCGTCGCGCGCCT
>JBGPJR010000152.1:0-5389 GCA_041485545.1 Terriglobia bacterium | reverse complement strand
GGGGTGAATCCCATCGGCGGGTGCCTGCCGATGCTGCTGCAGATGCCGTTTCTGTACGGCTTCTACAAGGTGCTGACGCTCAGCATCGAGATGCGGCAGGCCTCCTGGATCAGTTGGTGGGTTCCGGACCTGTCGTCTCCCGAGCCGCACTGGCTCAAGTTGCTGCCCTTGCTGATGTGCGGGACGCAATTTGCGCTGCAGCGGATGATGCCGACTCCTTCGGCCGACCCGACGCAACAGAAGATCATGCTGTTCATGCCCGTGATGATGCTGGGATTCTTCTATTACATGTCTAGCGGGCTGGTGCTCTACTGGCTGACCAGCAACCTGGTGGGGATTGCGCAGCAGGCGTATACCAACCACACGGAAGTCCGGCACCAGATCGAGGAACGGCGCAGCGCGGTGGAGCGCAAGAAGCGGCCCGCCGCCAGGGAGTGAAATGGCCCCGCTGGACGTTGAAAAAGTCCGACCGGCTCTCGAGACGTTTCTGGCAGGCTTGCTGCGGGCCGGCCGCTTCCATCTGCGTTTCCGCATCGAAACGAGCGCAGGCGAGCCTCCGGAGATCAAGGTCGAGTTGGACGGCGAGGATGCGGACCTGCTGTTGCAGCGCGGCGGCGAGCTGCTGGACGCGGTGGGGCATCTGGCCGCCAAGGCGCTGCACCTCACGGCCGAGGAGCAAAGCCAGCTGGTGTTTGACTGCCAGGATTTCCGGTCGCTGCGCGTCGTGGAATTGCGCCTGACCGCCGAGACCGCTGCGGAACGCACCGAACGCACCGGCCAGCCTTTCGCGCTCAGTCCCATGAATGCCCGCGAGCGGCGCATCGTCCACTTGGCCCTCCAGGAGCGGCCCGGCGTCCGGACCGAGAGCGAAGGCTCCGGCCCGCATCGCAGAGTGGTCGTCTATCCGCAACCGGCGCGGTAACGGTTGCGCTCGCAAGCACCCAGGCATATCTCGAACCAGCCTCCTCGCAAATTGAGCAAGGGCTGATGGTTGATTCTGATTGGTTGTCTACGGAAGGACTCTAATCAGGACGGAGTTGCTGGTGGCTCCGTTCATCTCTACGGAGACGGAAACGCTTCCGGAGACTCCGGGCGGCACGACGAAATTGATCTGGTTCAAACCGACCGCGCCCGGCGTCAGGCCGGAGAAGCGCACCTCGGAGAGAACGCCTCCGACGCGGACCAAGGGCGAGGAGACAGTTTTGGCGGGCGGGGAAAGGGGCGCCGCCGCGCCGCTGGCCACTCCCGAATCGACTGCGCCGAGGCCCGTTCCGAAAAGAACCAAGAGTTCGCCCGCGTGTGCCGGAGCCTCGTTGGAGACGCGCCCGCCATCGGTGTGCAAGATGCTTCCGTCCAAGCCATTCGCGAAAATGCCCGGCCGGGCGTCCGCCCGGGCGATGTGCAGCACGGCTTCACCTGCAGCGGTCTGCAACCGGAGTTCAGCCATCGGGCCGGTGAGCTCAAACGGAACCTGAAAGTTCAGCTGGCTGGGGGAGGCGTAGAACAGCGGGGCCGCGGTGCCATTGACGAGCAGCCTCGTCCCGGCCAAAGCGGTCGGCAGGGGTGGCGGGTTAGTTGCTGTAGCGCTGGACGCGGCCAGGTTCGTTCCGAACAACGCGGCCAGCATGCCGGGAGCGAGGGGTCCGGGCTCGAATCCACCGGCGTTGCCTAGATAAGCCATATGCGGGGCAATCGCCGCCGGCCCGCCGGTCGCGATGGCAAAGACTCCACGCCCATGCGTGGCGGCCGCCATCAGACCGGTGCGGGCGTTCTGCGAGAGTCCCAGCACGATCACGTTGGGCAGCCCGTCCTGCAAGGGAGCCCAGGTCCCGTCCGCACCCAGCACAAATACGCCGATGTCCGTGCCCACGTAGACCGTCTCCGGCCGGATGGCATCCAGCAGCACGGCGTTGACCGGCACATCCGGCAGATTCCGGCTGATGTCTTCCCACGCCCCTCCCAGGTTATCCGTCCGGAACACGTGTCCGGTTCCGAAACCGGAGAGGCCCACGACGGCGCGCTGCGGCACCTCCGGGTCCACGGTGATGGAGGTTACAAAACGATTGGGGAGAGACGCCGTTGGTGCCCAACTGGCGGCGCCGTCGGCGCTCACCTGTACACGCCCGTCGCTGGTTCCGGCGTAGAGCACCTGCGAGGTCGCCCGCGAAACCGCCAGCGCGCTGATGGCCGCGGATTGGCCGCCCGTCAGATCGCCTGAGATGAGGTCCCAATGATCGCCCCGGTCGCGGCTTCGCCACACACGCTGCGAGGCAAAATACAGCACGCCCTCCTGATTGGGGTCGTTGAGGAAAGGAGGATAGAACAGGACGCGATCGGATGGATCGAGACCACTGGCGATCTCGTGGAAGTTCTTTCCGCCGTCGTCGGAGCGGCGCAGGGAAAACCGCCGCGAAACGGTGTAGACTATCTGCGGATTGAAAAGATCATAGAAGGCGGCGCCGGAATCGCCCGGGCGGCCCTGCTCCCATAGCGAAGCTCCCTGGTACAGCACGGTGCCGTTGTCCTGTGTTCCTCCCACGGCCAGCAGGGGGTTAGTGGGATGCAAGCCAACTGTCTGGAACTGGGCGATGGCCAGCGTCTGGTTCAGGTCGGCAAAGGTCTTGCCTCCATCGGCGGACCGCCACACGCCGCTGTCTCCAATCAGGTAAAAGGTCTGTGGGTCAGCCGGATCGAAGATCACATCGTGGGGGTCTTCGTGCAGGTTGGCCGCCGCGCCCAGATCCTGCCAGCTGGCCCCGAAGTCAGTAGACTTCCAAAAGCTGGAGCCGCCGACATACAGCACCGCCGCATCGCGCGGGTCCACCTTCACGACCATGTTGAAGGCTCCCTGACCGGCACCGTCTTCCGTAAAGAAATCGGACGGAAGCGTGTTGAGGAGGCTCCAGTTGCCGCCTCCGTCGGCGGAGCGGAACAGGCCGTTGAGATTGAAGTCATCCGAGCGCGCGATCAAGGCATACAGAATCGAAGGCGCTGTGGGCGAGATTCCCAGGGCGACGCGGCCCATCGTCTGCTGCTGCGGGAGCCCCGCCGAAACCCGCGTCCAGGTCTCCCCTCCATCGGCACTGCGATAAATGCCGTTGGCGGGGGCTCCCGAAAAATTCCCCAGCGCAGCGTAGGCGATGGAGCTGTCAGCCGGGTTCAGCAGAAAGCCGGTCACGGCGGCCCCTTGCAGCACCGCGCGCCAGCTTTGCCCGCCGTCAGAAGACTTCCACAGGGCCGTGGAGCGGCCGATGAAGATCGTCCCCTGGTGTCTGGGATCGAACGCAATGAGGGAGGTGGGCGAGGATAGAAACCCGTCCGGGTTCACGCGCGTCCACGTCGCCCCGCCGTCGGAGGAGCGGTACACGCCCGCGCCATAGTAGCAGTCGCGGCAGAAATTCAGCTCCCCGGTGCCATACCATACGTCGCCCGAAAACGGATCCACCGCGACCGCGCCCGAGGCCAGCGAAGGCAACTGGTCCGTCAGCGGATCCCAGCGCGAGCCTCGCGTAGTGGATTTCCAGACGCCTCCGCCAGCGGCGGCCAGATACAGCGTCGAGGAGTTATGCGGATCGATGGCTAGACTGTTCACGCGGCCGCTGACTAGATCGCCCAGGGAAGAATTGATTCCCGCGGGTCCAAAACTGAGCCAGCGGCTTTCGGTAGCGGCGTTATCGGCCCCGGCGTCTGCCAGTGCGGAGGAAAACTGTATCGCCGACCGGGACGCGGCGGAGGAACCGTCGCGCTGCGACACGGCTCGCGCGAGCGCATCCTCCGGGATGTATCCCAGCCCGTACAGGCGCTGGCCGAAGAACCACTGCTCCCAGTCCAGAGCGGGGTTGCCGGGCCCGTCCTGCGCGACGGCCGGCAAGGCCAGTGCCGAGAGGCATAACACCGCGACGGCGCCTCCGCGGCGCACCAATCTCCAGACTGAGTACGCAACCACCATGAACGTGCCTTCGGCCGAACCCGGCCCAAACCGGAGGGGAGCTCTGAATCAGATGCGGATGTGCCCTAGTATAGGGCAGACGCGACCGGGAGACAAGGAAATTCGCCGCGCCACCCGGCGGGCGTTACAAGTTGTGCAGCCCGCCCTCTCAGGCCCCGCGGACGCGCACGAGCCTCATTTGGTTGGTCTGGCCGGGCTTGCCGGGGCTGCCGGCGACGATGGCCAGAATGTCGCCCCGGCTGACCAGCCTGCGGCGAAGCAGTTCTCCTTCGGCCTGCTCCCAGGTGGCCTCGGCGCTGGAGATCAAAGGAAGTACGAACGGGGTGATCCCCCAATAGAGCGCTGCGCGGCGCGCGATCGCGGGACTGTGGCAGAAGGCGTAGACCGGCCGTGGCGGGCGATATTTGGAGATCATCCGCGCCGTGGAGCCGCTGCGGGTGAAGGCTACAATCGCCTTGACCTTGAGGATCTGCGCGGCGTGCACCACGCTTTCGCAGATGGTGTCGGCGATGTCGAGGCCACGTCCGCGCCGCTGAAAGCCGGTTTCCTGCCGGGTCTGATCCACCTGCTCGGCGATCCGCGCCATCATCTGGAGCGCCTCAATCGGGTGGCGGCCGCTGGCCGTCTCTCCCGAAAGCATCAGCGCGTCGGTGCCGTCGAAGATGGCGTTGGCCACGTCGCTGGCCTCGGCGCGCGTGGGGCGCAGGTTCACCGTCATGGATTCCAACATCTGCGTCGCGGTGATCACCGGCACGCGTGCGGACGCGGCCTTCTGGATGATTCGCTTCTGGATCAGCGGGACGCGCTCCGGCGACATCTCGACGCCCAGATCGCCGCGCGCCACCATAACCCCGTCGCTCGCGGCCAGGATGGCGTCCAGGTTCTCGACCGCTTCGGGCTTCTCGAGCTTGGCCAATACGGGGATGTCCGCCTTCTGCCGCCGCAGCAAGCTGCGCAGGCGGCGAATGTCCGCGGCCTTGCGAACAAAGCTCAGCGCCACGTAGTCCACACCCAGCTCCACTCCCGCCTGTAGGTCAGCCTCATCCTTGGGCGTCAGCGACTCCACGTGCAGCGGGACGCCGGGCAGGTTGACGCCCTTGTGCTCCTGGAGCAGGCCGCCCTGGATCACTTCCGTCTCCACTTCCCCGGCCCGCGTTCCGAGAACGCGCAGTTCAATGAGGCCGTCGTCCAGCAGGATGGTGTCCTTCTTGTGAACGTCGCGCGCCAGTCGGTCATAGCTGATGGAGACCCTGGTGCTCGATCCCAGGATGTCGGCGGGGGTCAGCCAGAGCCGGTGCCCGGTCCGGAGCTGCACGCCGCTGCGTCGGCGCAAACGGCCGGTGCGGATCTTCGGCCCGCTCAGGTCCTGCAACAGCGCCACCGGCCGCCCCTGTTCGTCCGCCGCCTGGCGCACCAGTTGCGCCACACGTGCATGGGTTT
>JBGPJR010000151.1:0-5402 GCA_041485545.1 Terriglobia bacterium | reverse complement strand
GATGTGACGAAACAACTCGAGAACCTGCGCCTGGATGGTAGCATCGAGCGCCGTGGTGGGCTCGTCGGCGATGAGCACTTTGGGGTGGCCGATCAGCGCCATGGCGATCATGACGCGCTGGCGCATTCCGCCGCTGAAGCGGTGCGGATAGTCGCCCAGCCGATGTGCCGCGTCGGGGATGCCCACCTTTCCCAGCAACTCGATGGCGCGGCGGCGGGCCTCGGCGCGGCTGATTGGCTCGTGCACCAGCAGGGGCTCCATCAGCTGGTCGCCGATCGTCAGAAACGGGTTCAGCGAGGTTAGCGGGTCTTGAAAGACCATGCCGATTTGTTTGCCTCGGACCTGGCGCAGCTCGCGCGATGGCAACCCGACCAAGTCGCGGCCATCCAAGAGCACCTTGCCTGCAACGATTCTTCCCGGAGAAGGGACGAGCCCGAGTAAGGAGAGGCAAGTTACGCTCTTTCCGCTGCCGCTCTCTCCGACAATTCCGAGCGTCTCACCCTGACGCAGCTCCAGGCTCACTCCGTCCACAGCCTTGATGACCCCGGCGGAGGTGAAGAAGTGCGTCTGCAGGTCTTCGAGAGAGAGAACAACGTTAGCTGGCAACTCGGTTCCTCATCCCTGGTAAAGGCTGGCATCAAATGATCAGCGATGCGTGCGAGGGTCCAGCGCATCGCGCAGGCCATCGCCCAAGAAGTTGAGCGAAAACAGGACGGCCGCCAGAATCAGCGCGGGAAAGGAGACGAGCCAGGGAAACAATCCCATGACGCCCGCGCCGTCGCTGATCAGCGTGCCCCAACTGGAGCGCGGCGGCTGCACGCCCAGACCGAGAAAACTCAAGAATGCCTCCTGCAAAATGACCGAGGGCACCGTCAGCGTGGCATAGACGACAATGGGTCCGGTCATGTTGGGCAGCAGGTGGTGAAACAGGATGCCCGCCGCCCGCGTGCCCGCCAGGCGCGCCGCCTGCACAAACTCCGCGTTCTTGAGCGAAAGGACCTGGCCGCGCACGATCCGAGCCATGGTCAGCCACTGCACCAGCCCCAGCGCGACAAATAGCATGACAATGCTGCTGGAAAAGAAGACCAGCAGAATGATCACCAGGAACAGATAGGGTAGCGAGTACATCAGGTCCACAAAGCGCATCATCAGCTCGTCGGTGCGGCCGCCGCGATAGCCGGCGATGGCTCCGTAGAGCACACCGACAATCAAGCTGACGAGCGTGCCGACCACGCCCACGGCAATACTGATCTGCCCGCCATACAGGCAGCGGCTGAACAGGTCGCGGCCGAGCGTGTCCGTCCCCATCCAGTGCGCGAAGCTCGGCGCCGAGGCGCCGAGCTTCAGATCAATGGCGTCAAACGGGTAGGGAGCAATCCAGGGAGCCAGCAGCGATGCCGCCATCACGACCACCACCACTGCCGCACAAACGACCATCAGCGGATCGCCGAAGAAGCGCCGCCGCACCGCGGACCACGGGCTGGTGCCCAGCGGCGCGGTGTCCAAAACGGTTTGTGCAATGGTCGACATCGGTGCGCCTTACGAATACTCGATGCGTGGGTCCAGGACGCGGTAGGCTACGTCCACTACCAGGTTGGCCAGGATGAGCAGAATGGCGTAGAACAGAACCGTTCCGAGGACGACCGTGTAGTCGCGGCTGAACGCGCTGTCCACAAAATAGCGGCCTAGACCCGGGATGGCGAAAATCTTTTCCACGACAATGGAGCCCGTAACCAAGTCCGCGACTGCGGGACCCAAGAAGGAAACCACGGGGAGCAGAGAGCCGTTGAGCGCATGCTTCCACAGAATGCGAAACTCCCCCACGCCCTCGGCGCGCGCCGTGCGAATGTAGTCCTGCTCCAGAACTTCTACCATCTCGGTCCGCATCAGCCGCGCGACGTAAACCGAATAAGGCAGCCCCAACGTGATGGCCGGAAGCACCAGTTGTTCCGGCGAGCCCCATAAACCTGGAGGAAACCAGTACAAAACCAGAGAAAACAGGAAGATCAGCAACGGTCCCACCACGAACGTGGGTACCGAGATGCCGAAGAAAATGACTGCCATCGTAAGGTGGTCGGCAAGCCCACGATGATTCACGGCGGCAATCACACCCGCCGGAATCCCGATGACGAGAGCGAACAGCAGGGCGGCCAGGCCCAGCTCCAGGCTCACGGGAAAGCCAGCGATGATGATGTCATTCACGGTGCGCTCGGGATATTTGTAGGACGGTCCGAGGTCGAAATGTAGGAGGTTGCGGAGGTAGCGGCCGTATTGCACCAGGAGCGGCTGATCGAGTCCGTACTTGGATTGTATGTTGGCCATGATCTCCGGCGGAATGGCTTTCTCGGACATGAACGGCCCGCCGGGAGCGAGCCGCATGATGAAAAAGGTGGTGGTCGCGACCATGAAGATCACCGGGATTGAGAGGAGCACCCGCCGGATGATGAACTTAATCACGGCCGGCTTCCTTCTGTCCCGCATGAGCCCGCCACTGATGATCGATGGAAACAAAATTTAGCGGAAGCACATCCCAGGTGGCGGGATAAATTCCACGCACGTAGGGCTTCACCAGCTCATTGGCAGCCATCGTGTAAAAAGGAATGACCGGGGCTTGCGCGAGCATCAGGGTCTCGGCCTCATGCAACTGGTTGAGGCGGCGGACGGGATCGAGTTCCAGGCGGGCCTGGGCCACCAAGCGATCATAATCCGGATTTTTCCAGCCGGAAAAATTATTGGCGTTGGTGCTTTCGAGCAAGTCGGTAAAGGTGGTTGGGTCCAGATAGTCGCCGATCCATCTCGAACTCGCCAGGTCGAAATCGTGGCTATAGGCTCGCTTCAGAAAGGAAGCGAATTCCTCGCTGTGAATGGAGAAATGCAGGTTCAAGTTCCTGGCCCAGAGCTGCTGCATGGCCTCCGCCACTTTGCGCCGGTCGGGCGGGGTCACAATCTCCAATTCCGGGAAACCCCGGCCATTGGGAAATCCGGCCTCGGCGAGCAGCGCCGCAGCACGCTTGGGATCATATTCCGGCGGCGGCGGAGCGGGATATCCCGGAAACCCGACGGGCACGAAATTGGATGCTGGAAGGTCGCCCGCGCGCAGCAGGCCGTCGGTGATTTCGCGGCGGTCGATAGCAAGCGAAAGCGCCCGGCGCACCACCGGATTATTCAACGGCGGCCGCGCAACATTCACGTCATAGTAAATGGTTGCGATCAGCGGGAAGGTTTTCAAATCGCGAAAGCGGCCGCGCATGTAGGGAAGAAAGTCGGGCGGGATGCCGCCGCCTCCATAGGGCAGCCAGTCTACCATGCCCGCTTCATACATGTTCGTGGCGGTGTACTGATCATCCACGACATACGCGATGATCCGGTCGATTCGCAATTCCTGCGCGTTCCAATAGGATGGGTTGCGCTCCAGCACCAGGCGGTCGTGCGGGCGATGCTCCCGAAGCAGGAACGGCCCGTCGGTAACGATGTGCGACGGGTCGGTCCAGTGGTCCCCGTACCGCTCCAACACGCGGCGCGGCACGGGGCAGTAGGTTTCAAATGCGGTCAGATAGAGGAAATAAGGGACGGGAGCATTCAGCCGCACTTCCAGCGTAGAGTCGTCGATGGCGCGAAATCCCAACTGCGCGGCGTCTTTCAGTTTTCCTTGATTGAATGCTTCGGCATTGGCGATCGCGTACAAATAGCCGGCGTAGCGCGCACCAGTTTTGGGATCGAGCACGCGGGTCCAGGAGTAGACAAAATCGTGCGCCGTAACGGGGTGGCCGTCGGACCACAGAGCGTTCTTGCGAATGTGGAAGGTGTAGGTACGCCCGTCCTCGGAAATGTCCCAGCGCTCCGCAACACCGGGCCTGGGCCGCAGAGTCCTGGGGTCCTTCGCTGTCAGACCTTCAAACAGCAGCACGGAGACCCGGGCGTCATATAAAGCCGTGCTGCGGCCTGGATCGAGATACTCCGGCTCCGCCCCAACCGTGAAGCGAAATACATTCCCCGCAGGCGGCTCCACGTTTCCGAAGTATTCGCTGCGCGGGCCGCACGCCGCCAGTACGACGCTGCTCGGCGCCAGCAAAAGCAGGATGAACTTATTCACAGACTCCATCCAGTTGATCCGCATGCTCGCGCCAGTGATGATCAATGCAGACTGCATTCAGAGGATGTCTGTCCTGCGGAGTGGGATAGATGCCTCGAACATAAGGTTTGATCAGCGTATTAGCCGCGTAGGTGTATAGGGGCAATACGGGCAGGTCCCGCAGCAAGATGGCTTCGCATTGCTGCAGCAGCGCCATTCGCTTCGCGGGGTCCGTCTCTCGCCGCGACTGGTTCAGCAAGCGGTCGTACTCGGCGTTCTTCCAGCCGGTGTCATTGTTGCCGCTGGCGCTCTCCATCAGATCGGCGAAGGCGCCGGGGTCCGGATAATCGGCGATCCAGCCGTCGCGCGCAATATCGTGCTCCAGATTGTGCCGCGACTTGATGAAAGCAGCCCACTCCTCATTGTGCAGTGTGACGCGGATGTTCAGATACTTGAGCCACATCTGCTGAATCACTTCTGCAATTTTCCGGTGTCCCTCCAGCGTATTGTAGCTAAGCTCGAGATTGGGAAAGCCCGCGCCGTTCGGAAAACCGGCGGCAGCCAGCAGGCGCGCAGCCTCTTGCGGATTGAACTCGGGACCGGGCGGCGACTGGTACCCCGGCATGCCCAATGCGAAGAAGTTCGCACCCGGAATCTGGCCGCCCCGTAGCAGTTCGTCGGTGATTGCCTTGCGATCCACCGCCATCGAGAGCGCCCGGCGCACCAAAGGATCGGTCAGCGGCAGGCGCGTCACGTTGAACGCATAGTAGTAGCTGGCGAGATAGGGAGCCGAGTGAAAATCGCGGTAGTGTTCATGGAGATAGGGAATGTATTCCGCAGGCATAGACCCGGCCGGCAGCCAGTCCAATTCGCCGGACTCATACATGTTGGCCGAGGTGTAATTGTCATCGATAGAGTACGCAATCACCCGGTCGAATCTGATGGTCCCCGCATTCCAATACCGGGGATTGCGCTCCACCACGATGCGGTCGTGCGTGCGGTGCTCCACCAAGCGGAATGGCCCGTTTCCGACGATCACGCCGGGATCGGTCCAATGAACACCGTGGGCTTCTACGACCCAGCGGGGGACCGGATAGAGCGTCCAGAGCGAAGTGAGAAACAGAAAATATGGGATTGGCTGGCGCAGCCGCACCTGGAGCGTGTAGTCATCGAGCGCGCGCAGGCCGAGCTGCGCCGCATCCTTGACTTTTCCCTCGTTGAATTCTTCGCCGTTCAGGACCGGGTATAGCTGGTTGGCGTAACGCGACGCGGTCTTGGGATCGAGCACACGGGTCCAGGCGTAAACGAAATCGTGCGCCGTTACCGGGTG
>JBGPJR010000150.1:0-5409 GCA_041485545.1 Terriglobia bacterium | reverse complement strand
GCATCGACGGCAAGGTGAGCAGCTATTTCGAGTGGATGGGTGCGGGCCTCTACAGCCCGGTGACCCGCGCCAGCACCATGCAGGGCCAGGAGCCGCTGCTGCGCGAACTGCACTTTGGCCGCAGCGACAATTCTTTCTTCTTGCGAATCGATCTGTTCGATCATCCCGACGAGCTGCTGGAAAAGGTCTATCTTCGAATCGGGCTGCGAAATCGCTCCCGAGCCGTCAGCATTGTAGTGAATTTTTCGCGATCCGGTGCGTCCGGTGATTTTCAGTGCCGATTGACCCTGGACACCGAGGGAGCGGCACCGGATGTTCCTTTAGGGCAGGCAGCCCTCAAGAGCGTGTTGGAGGTCCAAATCAACCTGGCCGCGCTCGAAACTTTTGCCGCCGGGCCATTCCAGTTTCAGGCGGCTCTGTGGACCGAGAATCTTCCTTTGGAGTCGCTCCCGCTGGTGGGATGGATTGCAGTCCCACTTTCCCCGAAAGACGCGCCGGAGATTTGGTAGCGGCAGTTCCCGCGGGCGGCACCCCCGAGCTGTGGAAAACCTTGATGGCAATATCGCGGGGAGACAAACCGAGCGGCACCACGGTGAACAGCGATTGCTTGGCCGTGTCCACCACTGCGAGATCATTGGAAAGGCTGTTCAGCACCAGGAGGTACCGGCTGTCCGGAGTCAGCGTGAGTGTATCCGGGCCGGAGCCCACCTCGATCGAGGCCAGCACCCGGCGGGAGGCGATCTGGGCCACGGAGACCGTGTTGGAGCCGAAATTCGTAAAATAGAGCAACGTCCCGGACGGGTCCACTAGGAGACGGCTGGGGCGGACGCCTGCCATCAAGTCCTCAGCAACCTCATCCGCATACGTATTGATGATCGTGATGGACTGCGAATCAAAGTTCGCCGCAAACAGTTCTCCGCCGTCCGGTTTCAGCGCCAGGTCGCCTGGAGTCTTCCCGGTTTCAAGATGAGTGAGCAACTGAAACGAGTGGAGGTCCACCGCGGAGACGGTCCCGCTGCCCGCGTTGGCCACAAAGGCTTGCGTGCTGTCGGGCAGGACCGCAATCGGTCCCGGCTGCGCTCCCACGGGCACCTCTGCGGCCACGGCCATGCGGCTCAATTCCACAATGCTCACGGAATCGCTACCCCGGTTGGAGACGACTAAGAGCCTCCCGTCCGGCGACAGCTTCGCCAGGCCCGGTTCCTTTCCAACGGGAATCGATCTTTGAACTCGCCGTTCGATCAAGTCCAGCACGGCCACGATGCCTGACCCGGCGCAGGCAACATAGCCGGTTCTGCCATCGCGCGAAAGCTCCAGCCAGTACGGCGAGCCGCCCACCCGCACGGATGTTTCCACTTGCAAGGTCTCCGCGTTCAGGAAGGAGATGGTGCCGGACCCTGTGTTTACAACGTAGACCTCATTTCGGATCGGGCTGGCCGTCACGCCAGTTGGGTCGCTGCCGACCGGGATGGTCCGCACACTGCGGAAGGTGTCCAGATCCACCACACTGACGCTGTTGTTTCTGCCATTGCTAATGAATGCGTATTGCAGCGGGACGCCGGCGGCGTCCGGCCTGGTCTGCCGGCACGCAGCCTGGAAGCAGAGACACACCACGACCAGGATGTTGCCAACAGAAATTCGAGCCCTCCGGAATATGCGTCGGCGCGGCACAAGACTCCATCGTCAGGGGGGGACAGGTTCTTCCACCTAAGAAGCGCAGCCCAGTCGTATTGTATTCGAAAACAGAGAAAGCCGGAGGCCGGATGAGGAGGGAGACATTCAACAATTCACTGCCGGCCAAGACTACTTATGAAGCAAGAGAGGCGCCGCGCCGTGTCTCGCCTAGTAAGCCGGTGGGGTCCCGAACAGGCCGTTGTACATCCACCAGGCGAAAATGAGAACAAGCAAGCCGCCCGCGGCAATCCCGAGCCGCCGAATCACTGGATCCAGCCGGTTGATCCGGCGCACCACTTCGAGCTGCTCCCGCTCCAGTGCGGCCTCGGCTTGATCCAAGAAGATTTGGTCTTCCTCACGGTTACCCAGAATGCTCCGATAGATCACTAGTCCCATCAGGATGCACGCCATTACGCCCCAGACAGACAGTGCAATCATTAACCTAGACATGTTACCCTCCCTGATCCGGGATTGAACACGTTCCAGGGTCATTGTACTCCTGCCGCGGAAGCGGCAGGTTGGCCCGGCCAGCGACCTTGCTCCGGTGGCTCCTGGGAATTACCACCGGCTCTCAGTAACTGATTGACAGGATTTGAATAAGTTCTGTTGCAACGGGTCTTCCTGGGGGCTTTTGGGTTGAAATTGTAATTCGGGGTCGCTTAGAATTAGTGTTTTGTGCGGTCGTTCCGGGGCCGCTTCCAATCCTCGGCAGAGGAGCAGGCCTTGTATCGAACGGACGGTTCATCAGCTTTGGATGATCTTCGCCTCCGCCCGCCCCAAGACGCCGTCTACTGGCGGGTCGAGGGGAGTTTGCTGGATCTGAGCGCCGTCCGGCCGGTAGCGTTTTTCACCTGGAACGCACAAACCTTCTCCGAACGATGGGCCCGCCGCAGCGCGTTGGCCTTGCTGACACTGTTCCGTCCGGTGCTGTACTCCCTGCACCGCCCTTCCGCCACGCGAGTGCTTCATACGCTGTTGCGCGGGGTCAGCCGGGACCGGTTGGACCTCCTGGGGGAAGAGTATTTTGAATACGTCATGAAGCCGCGTCTCCAGGCCCGCGGTTTTGGAGCGCTTCGGGAGTGGATGGCTGCCAACGGCCAAGTGGTGCTGGTCAGCCAGGGTCTGGAGCATGTGATCCGCCCTCTGGCCAACCATCTCGGAGTGGAACGATTGCTGGCCAACCGGTTGGAGTTCCGCGACGGCCTGGCCACGGGACGCCTGTTGGAGCCGGTGATTCCCCCGCGCGGTGCTCTGGCCCGGCTGGTCGGGCGCAATCCCGATGGAAGAGTGTCCCGAGAGCGGTTGCTCCACGAACTCCGCGCCGAGCGCGACCCGAATCGTTTGGACGGCGCCGTCGTCCCCGCCAGCCGCCGAAAGGCTAGCTGGTCGCATCCACTGGTTCTGTTCCCGGGCGCCAAGCAACCCCGCCAGCTCTCCGTCCGCCAGTCGCTCGCCGGGCGCCAAATTCTACTGATCGGCGTCACCGGTTTTATCGCCAAGGTCTGGCTGATCCATCTGCTGAACCAGCTTCCCAAACTTGGGAGGATCTATCTGCTGATCCGGCGGCAGGGCCCTCACGGCGCTTTGCAACGCTTCGAAAAGATCATCGAGGAGTGCCGGGCGTTCGACCCTCTTTACGAACGCCACGGAGAGGGCCTGGCGGCCTTCTTGCGCCAGCGGATCGAGGTGGTGGAAGGGGACGTGTCACAGCCGGGCCTGGGGATCGCCCCGGAAATCCAGGAACGCCTCCGGCGCGACCTCGACCTGATCGTCAACAGCGCCGGCTTGACCGACTTCAATCCCGATCTGCGCGACGCACTGACCACAAACGTCGACTCATTGGCACATCTGCTGGATTTTTTGCGGCAGTGCGATCACGCCGCTCTGATGCACCTCTCCACCTGTTACGTCGCGGGCTCCCGGGACGGCCGCGTCGCCGAAGAGGCGGTGCCCGACTACACACCGGCGCAGGTGCCCGGTTTCAGCGCGGAGCAGGAGCGGCAGTCGCTGTGTGAGTTGGTCCGCAGGACTGAAGCCCGCTCCAAGAGTTCGACGGTAACGGAAGAGTTGCGCCGCCACATCCTGGAGAAAAAGAAGAACGGGGCGCAGCCCACCGGCCACGCGCTAGAAAACCAGATTCGCAAACAGCGCGCGCGCTGGCTCCGCAGCCACCTCACCAAGGCCGGAACGCGTCGGGCGCAAGAGCTGGGTTGGCCGAATACCTACACGTTCACCAAGAGCCTGGGCGAGTCGCTGATCCAGCGGCGCGGAGCGGATTTGCCGGTGGCGATCATACGCCCTTCGATTGTGGAGTCCTCCTTGGAAGAGCCGTTCCGCGGCTGGAACGAGGGCATCAATACCTCGGCCCCGCTCTCCTATCTGCTGGGCACCTATTTCCGGCAGCTTCCCACCAACGAGCGGAAATGTCTGGACATCATTCCCGTCGATTTGGTTTGTCGCGGCATGACGCTCATCGCTGCGGCGCTCATCGAGCGGCGCCACGAACGGCTGTACCAGCTCGCCACCTCCGCCAGCAACCCCTGCAACATGCGCCGCTCCATCGAGCTGACCTGCTTGGCGCATCGCAAGTATTATCGTTCGCAGAACGATTTGCAATCGCGGCTGCGGCTGCGGTTCGACACCATTCCGGTCTCCAAGGAGCGCTATCAGAATTTCTCCGCTCCGCGGCAGCGAGCGTTCATCCGCGCCTTGCAGAAGACCACTCCTCCGCTGCCGTTCTTGAAGCCGCCTCTGGCACGGCGGGAACGCAGCCTGGACCGGGTGGAGAAGATCATCGAACTCTACAAGCCATTTATCCTGCACAACGATCACGTTTTCATAGCGGAGAACGTGGAACTGCTCTCCCATGCTCTGCCTCCGGAAGAGCGCGAGGCCTTCGGCTACGATCCGCGCGCCGTGGACTGGTGGGAGTACTGGATCAACGTACATATTCCCGCGCAGCGGAAATGGTCCTATCCGCTGATTGAAGGGCGCCCGCTCGAGCCCGGGCCACCGCGCAGCTTCCACCTCTACGAGCCTCCCACCACTCCGCTGGCTTCCAGCGCCGTGCAGGATTCTGCTGCGACAATCTCCAAGCCGGTTGCATCATGGCCATCTTCCTGACCGGCTCCACCGGCTATCTCGGCTCGCAGGTAGTGGCCGGACTGCTCGAGCGCAGCCAGGAAACGGTCAACCTCCTGGTGCGAGCGCGCGATGATGCGGAGGCCGAGGAGCGCCTCTGGCGCGCGCTGCAGATCCATTTCGACTTCCCGCGCTTCCACCATTTCCTGCGAACGCGCCTCACCCTGTTCCGGGGAAACCTGACCGACGCCCGGTTTGGCCTGCCCGTGGAACAGTACCGGCACTTGATCGGCTCGACCGCTTCAGTCATCCATTGCGCGGCGTCCTTGAATCGCAAATCGGAGCGGAGCTGCCTGAACGTGAACCTGCGCGGAACGCTGGAGGTGATCCAGCTCGCCGCGCGGGCCCACCAGCACCACGGCCTGCGTCGCTTCAGCCACGTTAGCACGGTGGCCGTAGCCGGGCATCGCTCGAACGAGTTGGTCCAGGAAGACAGCGCGGTGGATTGGGACCGTCCCGACTACGACCCGTATGCTCGGACCAAGAAGTTTTGCGAGCATATGATCCGCGAGCTGCTGCCGGATGTGCCCCGCACCATCTTCCGACCCAGCATTGTCCTGGGAGACAGCCGGCGCGCCGAAACCACGCAGTTTG
>JBGPJR010000149.1:0-5416 GCA_041485545.1 Terriglobia bacterium | reverse complement strand
TCAACGACTGCTACAACTCCAATCCGGAAGCATTGGAGGCGATGCTGCGAACTGTGGCGGCGCTTCCGGCACGGCGGCACTTCGCGGTGCTGGGCGGCATGAAGGAACTAGGTCCGCGGTCCGTGGAGTTGCATATGCAGTGCGGCCGCCGCGTGGCGGAGTTGCGGTTTGCAGGACTGATCACCGTGGGTGAACAGGCGCTGCCCCTCGCCGCGGGAGCCCGAGCCGCCGGAATGCCGAAGGCGGCGCTCCTTCATTGCGCCACAGCCGAGGAGGCCGGCGAACACCTCCGGGGGCTGCTCCGCCAGGGCGATGTTGCGCTTCTCAAAGCCTCCCGCGCCGTCCATCTGGAAGGTGTCTGGAATGCGCTGGGTCCGGCGGCCCCCGTCTTGCCGGAAACAGACAAAGCGGCACACGTTGCCAACATCGCAACCGAGGGGTGAGTTCGGATGCTCTACTATCTTTTCTATCAAGAGTTGTTTCCTTTCTTCAGCCCCTTTCGCGTTTTCCGCTACCTCACCTTCCGGACGGCTTTCGCGAGCATCACGGCAATGTTGATTTGCCTGCTGCTCGGCCCCTGGTTGATCCGGCGGCTGCGGGAATTTCAGATCGGCCAATACATCCGGGAAGAAGGTCCGCAGTCGCACCAGAGCAAGGCGGGCACTCCCACCATGGGAGGTCTGCTCATCCATGTTGCGATTCTGGTGCCGACCCTGCTCTGGACGGACCTGACGAATCCCCTGGTCTGGGTGGTCCTGCTGGCGACGCTGAGCTTCGGGCTGGTGGGATTCCTCGATGATTATTTCAAGATTCGAAACCGCCAAAACCGTGGTCTATCGGGCAAGAGCAAGCTCTATCTCCAAATCCTGATCAGTTTCCTGGTCGGGACCGCCTTGCTGATGCTAACGGCTCAGGGCACCTACTCGACGCATCTGATCGTACCTTTTTTCAAACAGTTCACGCCAGATTTGTTGATCCACTCGCTGATGCGGAACCCGTATCTGTATCCCCTCGCATTCATCTTCTTTCTGATGTTCGTGATCCTGGTGATTGTGGGCGCGAGCAACGCCGTGAACCTCACCGATGGTCTGGACGGGCTGGCCATCGGCTGCACCATCATCGCGTCTGGCGCTCTCACCGTGCTAACCTACGTTACGGGACACGCCGTGTTTGCGCGATATCTGGAGATTCAATATCTGCCGCAGGTGGCCGAAGTCACGGTCTTCTGCGGTTCGATGGTGGGAGCCTCTCTGGGATTTTTATGGTACAACGCGCATCCGGCGGAGATTTTCATGGGCGACGTCGGCTCACTCGCCTTGGGAGGCGGAATCGGCACGGTGGCGGTCATCATCAAGCAGGAGATCCTGCTGCTTTCCATCGGCGGCGTGTTCGTGGCTGAAGCCTTGTCGGTGATCCTGCAGGTGGCGTCCTTCCAGTTGCGAGGCAAACGCATTTTTCGCATGGCGCCTCTGCACCACCATTTTGAAATGAAGGGATGGAGCGAGTCTAAAATCATCATCCGGTTCTGGGTGGCCGCGCTGATCCTGGCGCTGTTTTCGCTTTCGACGTTGAAGTTGCGCTGAAGGCGCCCGACCCGCGATGCTTGTTTCAGGATAGGAACCCGTTCGTATGTCTAACCGCGTCATGACCGATCAAGTCCTATTTGCCGTAACGCTGACCCTGGTATGCTTCGGGCTGCTCATGGTTTATAGCAGTTCGGCGCCGGTGGCAACGGAAGAATTCGGAAGCGCCGGCGCCATCTTTTGGCGGCAAGCGGCCTGGGCGCTCCTCGGCATCGGTGCCATGCTGCTGCTGATGCGGCTGGATTACCACCACTTCGGCCGCCCAGCGGTTCTGTTCCCCGCCATCTTCCTTGCGCTCCTGATGCTGGCGGTCGTGCTGTGGACCGCCCCACATCAGCAGACCAACCGCTGGCTGCGCTGGAACGCGTTTTCTTTCCAGCCCTCGGAATTCGCCAAGCTGGTTCTGGTGATCTTCCTGGCCTACTGGCTGGCGAGACGCAGCGGGCGCTTTGACCATTTCACGCGGGATGTGCTGCCCGCGCTGTGCCTGGTGGGCGTGGTCGCGCTGCTGATTCTCCGCGAGCCGGACCTGGGCACTCCCGTCGCCATCGTGCTGGTTGCCTGCGCGCTTTTCTTCATTGCCGGCCTGCCGTTCCGGTACTTTCTCTATCTTGTGGTGGCCAGCCTGCCGGCTTTGTATTTTTTGGTCTACCGGGTTCCTTACCGCCGCGAACGAGTGACGGCGTTCCTGGACCCCTATGCGGACCCGCTGGGTAGTGGCTTTCAAGTGATTCAGTCGCTGATTTCGGTGGCCACCGGAGGCCTCACGGGCTTGGGTTTGATGAACAGCCGGCAAAAGCTGTTTTTCCTTCCCGCGGCGCACACGGACTTCATTTTTGCCGTCACCGCCGAAGAACTCGGCTTATGGGGCGGGATCGTCCTGCTGTCGCTGTTCGTGCTGTACTTCTGGCGCGGCTGGCGCACCAGCCTGTTGGCTCCCGATGATTACGGCTGCTATCTGGCCGCGGGTCTTACCTTGATGATCTTTTGCCAGAGTTTGATCAACATCAGCGTGGTGCTGGCCCTGCTTCCGCCCAAGGGGATCCCGTTGCCTTTTTTGAGCTACGGCGGCAGTTCTCTCTTTTTCAGCTTGGCCGCCACGGGGATCCTGCTGAACATCAGCCGGCAAGCGCAATGGGGAGAGAAGATTCGTTCCGTCGAGAGCGGGCCGTGAAGCTGCTGCTGGCTGCGGGAGGCACCGGTGGCCACGTGATCCCCGCCTTGGTCGTGGCCCGCGAATTTTGCCGCCGGGATCCGGCGCGGCAGGTGCTGTTTGTGGGCACGGCGCGCGGGCTGGAGTCGCGGCTGGTTCCGGCCGCCGGATTTCCTCTGGAACTGCTCACCATCGGCAAGCTGCAAGGCCAGTCGCTCGGCGCGCGGATTCGGACGCTCCTCGCACTGCCGGGCGCCATCGCGCGAGCCTTCTCCATCCTTCAGCAGTTCCAGCCGCAGGTCGTGCTCGGCGTCGGGGGCTACGCAGCCGGGCCCGTGATGCTGGCCGCAGCCTTCCGCGGCATCCCGCTAGCGGTGCTCGAACCCAACGCGCATCCCGGCCTGTCGAACCGCTGGGTGGCGCCCTATGTGGCCCGCGCCTTCCTGGCGTTTTCCGAAGCCGAACGCTATTTCCTTCCCGAGAGGTCGCTCCTGACGGGAATCCCGGTGCGGGAAGAGTTTTTTGCAGTGCCGCCGCGCAAGCCGCGCCAGGCAGAAGCCGCACACACCGTTCTCGTCTTTGGCGGCAGCCAGGGCGCGCGGCGGTTGAATCAAGCGGTGCTGGAGGCGTTACCCAAATTGGCTCAATTCGAGCCTGCACTCACGCTGCTGCACCAGACCGGCGAAAGCGAATATAATCGGGTGAGGGAAGAAGTGGAGAAACACGCAGCGCGCGCCGAGGTGACGGCGTACCTGGAGCGCATGTGGGAAGCGTTTGCGCGCGCGGATGTGGTGGTTTGCCGGGCCGGGGCGAATACGTTGGCGGAGCTGGCCGCGGCCGGCCGCGCAGCCATCCTGGTGCCGTTTCCTGCTGCGGCGGACCAGCACCAGTTGCGCAACGCGGAGGCGCTCGAACGGCTGGGAGCCGTGCGATTGATCTTGGACCGTGAGATGAACGGCGAGGCGTTGCTCAGTACACTGCGCGAGCTGCTGGCGCACCCCGAGCAGTTGAGCCGCATGGAAGCGGCGATGCGGCGCCTGGCGCATCCGGAGGCGGCGTCGCGGATCGTGAGTGAACTGGAACGGCTGGCTGGACTCAATTGATTTTGCCCAACACAGACCGCTCATCACACAGCTTCACCCGTGTCATCCCGAAGAGTCCCTGCGTTCTCATTCTGAGGGGAGCAAAGAATCCGCACGGCCTCGCTGCTCGAAACCAGGGCGGCTTGTAACGGACGAAGATGTTTTTCACGGCGCGGCGCGTTCACTTTATCGGCATCGGAGGCAGCGGCATGTGCGGCATCGCGGAGGTGCTGCTGAACCTGCACTACCAGGTTTCCGGCTCCGACCTGCGCCGCTCGCCGGTAACCGACCGGTTGGAGCGGCTCGGCGCACGCATCTGGGAAGGACACAGCGCCGCCAACGTGGAGGGCGCCGAAGCCGTGGTGGTCTCCTCCGCCGTGCAGTCCGATAACCCAGAGGTTGTCGAAGCGCGCAGCAGACAGATCCCGGTGATCCCGCGCGGCGAAATGCTGGCGGAGTTGATGCGCCTCAAGTACGGCATTGCGGTTGCGGGGAGCCACGGCAAAACCACCACCACATCCTTGATCGCCTCCGTGCTGGCTGCTGCGGGCCTGGACCCCACGCTGGTGGTCGGCGGCCGCCTCAACAGCGCGGGCAGCAATGCGCGGCTCGGCAAAGGCGACTTCATGGTGGTCGAGTCGGATGAAAGCGACCGCTCCTTTCTGCACCTGGCTCCGATCCTGGGCGTCATCACCACCATTGACCGCGAGCATCTGGACCACTACGGGTCGTTTCAGGATTTGAAGCGCGCCTACGCTGAGTTTGCCAACGCCGTCCCGTTTTACGGCGCCTCCATTTTGTGCGCGGACGAGGAGAACATCCGCGAGATTCTGCCGGCGCTGCGCCGCCGCGTCGTGACGTACGGCACGCAGGACGCCGACCTCGTTGCCGACGAGATTTCCTGCGGCCATCTGGAGTCGCACTTCCGCCTCCGCTTCCACGAGCAAGACTTGGGGGAGTTCCACTTGGCGATTCCCGGCCGGCACAATGTGCTGAATGCCGCAGCGGCGGTGGCCGTGGGGCTGGAATTGAAAATTCATCCTGACAAAATCCGGCAGGGGCTGGCGAGTTTCCACGGCGTAGAGCGGCGTTTTCAGGTGCGGGGCGAAGTGGACGGGATCACCGTGGTGGACGATTACGGCCACCATCCCACGGAGATTCGCGCCACGCTCGCCGCCGCCCGCGACGGTAACTACCGGCGCATCCTGGCGGTTTTTCAGCCGCATCGCTACACGCGCACGGCCATGCTGCTCGAAGACTTTGCGGACTGCTTCGGAGGGTGCGATTTTCTCTATGTTATGGACATTTACGCCGCCGGAGAGCCGCCGCTCGCAGGAGTGCACTCGGCGCGGCTCGTGGAGCGGATCCGCGCCGCTGGTTTTGCGGATGCACAGTATGAGCCTGACACATTGGCCCTGCTCGAAAAGCTTGCGGGGAAGGCGCAACCCGGCGATCTGGTTCTGACGCTGGGTGCGGGCAACGTCTGGCAAGTGGGGGAGCAGTTCTTGCAATTGCTGCGGGAACGCGGCGCGCATCTTCCCTCAGCTGAGGCCAAAGCCGAGGCGACAGCCCCGGCGCAGTGATCGAAACGCAATGGT
>JBGPJR010000148.1:0-5438 GCA_041485545.1 Terriglobia bacterium | reverse complement strand
TCCGGAATGCCCTCCGACATGATGATGGGATTGTTCGGCGCCGCCTTGTCCAGCTCCCAGCGGTTCAGCTGGTTAAACATGATGGCGCCCTGCAGGGCCGTGACATCGCTGGCCTCGCCCATGAAGCCCACCGTATTGTTGAAGTGGATCCACTCGCCGGGCGGGATATTGTACTTCTTGATGATCCCGGCGATTTGATTCAGCACATCTTCCTTGGTCTTCACCCCGCTCCAGTCCACTCGGTATGCCGCTAGCTGCGGCTCGGTCAGTTTGAAGTACGAACCGTAGTTCAAGCCGGTATAGTGAAGATGGGTGTCCATCAAACCGGGCGTCACCGTTCTGCCCTTCAAGTCGATCACCTGCGTATCGCGGCCCGACAGCTTCATCACATCCGCGTCGCTGCCCACCGCACTAATCTTGTTCCCCGTGACGGCGATGGCCTGAGCGATGGAAAAATTCTTGTCCACTGTCAGGATCTTGCCGTTCCGCAGGATCAGATCGGCCGGCCCCGGCTGCGCAGCCAGTCCAGACGCGCACAGCGCCACGCAGCCGATCATCCGAAGCGCTATCGCGGCAGCACGTGCCGCTGCTCGTCTCCCTAACATCGCACACCTCCGTCTAAAGATTTCCGCTCTTGATCATCCGCTATGGGCTAGAAACAACCGGCGGGAGTATACACCCATTCCGACAGTGGAACAACCGATTCCTCGACATCGCCTCGGGGCCACGAAAGGACGCGGTGCGCTGCCTAGCAGGCTCTGCTGCTCTCCAGCGGATGACGGAAGCGCATTCGAGCACCCGTGTCAAGCGCCGTGCGAATAATCCGCAGGATCTCCTGGGGGTCGTAGGGCTGCGGAACCACATCGAAGGCGCCGGACTCGATCACTTCTGTCCAAAAGCGCTCATCGCCGCATCGGGAGCAGACCACCACATCGCAGGGTCTGTGGGAGCCCTTCGCGATTCGCAGCATGTCGCGCCAGTTGCCATCGGGAAGTTCCGCATCCGCCAGCAGCAGATCATACTGCGGCTCCGCGGTCAGTTGTTTCGCCGCATCCGAAATCGTTTGGGCCGTGGAGATGTCGAGCCCGCTGCGAGCGAGGAATCCAGGAAGACTTCCCTGCCGCTCCCCGGGCATCACCAGGAGAATCCTAGGCTTCATGGGACACCACCCGTTGGCCTTGATTATATACCGGGTGACTCGTCGGCTGGATCAAGAAAAGAAGAGAGGAATTGCAGGTCTGGAAGGCGGCTCCCCGACATCACGTCGAAGTGCCGCCTTCCCTGGCAGGGGAGAGGGATTATCCCTTACATCCCGGAACCGGATGTCGTGGGGGCCTTGGTACTCTTCTTCGCGGCGGGTTTGGCGCCGGTCGAGGCTGGAGTCATCGCGGACCCGGAAGCGGAAATCGCGTCAGCTACCCGGCTGGCGCCCTCCATGTGGTACTCAACCGTTACTTTGGCGCCGGGCGCGATGGTCCCGTCGCGTTTGGTCGACGCATTCAGGACGTAGGTTGCCTGCTTGGACTTGCCTGAGGAAATTACCAGGCTCGTATCGCTGGCGGAAACCACGGTCCCGGTGGTCTTGGTGGCCTTGCCGGCCGCCGCTGGCTTCTGGGCCGCCCCTGCGACGGGCGCCAGCAAGACCGCGAACATCAATGTGGACAACAGCACTTTCATGTATGCTCCTCCTAGTACGATTCATCCCTGACTGGGATGGCGATTCTATGTTGGCGGTTAACGCAGATTGGCCGCTATAGCCCCGGTTGGCTATTTCGGCATCTCATTTAGTGCGAGCGAGTGAACAGCCGGTGGACCACATTCCCAGCAAATCGGATGCGTTGTTAGGGCCAGGACGGGATGGCGGCCCGGCCCGATCTGGCGCTACATTCAGAACGGGACGAATCCCGGAACTCTATGGAGGAGAGATGCTGGACGGCTTGCACCAGGGCACATCGCGCACTTCCGCTCAGATAACCTCTGCCAATATCATCCGGGCTCTGGGGGGCGGGTTTGCTTTGGTCATTCTTCTGCTCTTGGCGGCCGGCTACGTGGGCATCCGCAGCATCGAATCCATCCGGGGCAGCGTAGCAAGCCTGGTGCAGGAACAGTCTGTCACCGCTCGGTTAATCGAGGAAATCCAGGACGAGCAAGCCGCGCTCAGCGCGGTCTTTTACAAGCTCGCGGGGGACCCCGCCACCGTGGACCGCAAGGCCATTCTCTCCGATCTCGACCAGGCGGATCAGCGGATTGATCGCACCATCGCAGAGGTTGCGGGAACGTCCGACGAGCCCCAGTGGCGGGAACTCCAAAGGAGTTCCCAAGCGTTTGCAGACGAGGCGCGCCGCCTACTCGGGCAGGAAGACGCCACGACCTTTCTCTCGCTGGATTTGTTCCACCGGCACGACCAGGTGATCTCCATTGTGGCCAAACTGGTGGCCGCCGCTAATCGCACCGAAATGGACACGCAGACCCAGATCCGGAGCCGCTCCGACGAACTGCTTATCCGCACCAGTATTCTGTTGGGGAGTTGTCTCCTGCTGGCTCTGTTCGGGGCCGTGCTGACAGTGCGGACCATTACGCGGCTGTTCGCCCAGATGGAGTCGCAGGCAACGGAACTGAGCCGCGTTTCCTGGCGCATGGTGCAGACGCAGGAAAGCGCGGCGCGCCGGTTCTCTCATGAGCTACACGACGAGATGGGTCAATGTCTCGCAGCGTTGAAAGCGAATCTGGCGGTGCTGACGCCGGGGAATCCCTCGGACGCCAATCGCCTTTCCGATTCCGTGGAACTGGTTGACGAGGCCATCCGCAACGTTCGGGAGCTCTCCCAACTGCTCCGTCCCACCATCCTGGACGATTTCGGCCTGGACGCCAGTCTGCGATCACTTTCGGAGCGCTTTCAGCAGAGAATGGGCATCCCGGTGAATTATGAATCGAATTTCAAGGGTCGTTTGCCGGAACAGACCGAGACGCACCTCTACCGCATCGCGCAGGAGGCGCTCACCAACGTGGCCCGGCACGCCAAAGCGGGCCACATTGGGATCCGCTTGCAGGATTCGGGGCAGCGGTTGGTGCTCACGATCCGCGACGATGGACGGGGTTTGGCCCCGGCTGCGGAAGGAAGACATGAGGGCCTGGGTCTGACCGGAATGGAAGCCCGGGCCCGCAGCGCGGGAGGGCGGATGCGGCTGCAGTCCTCCGACGGCACCGGCGTACTCATCGAGATCGAAATTCCTTTGCAGCAACAGGAGGGTGAGGTTGAGAGGGAGAAAGACCCGCATTTTGTTGGCGGATGACCACGCCGTAGTCCGCCAGGGATTCCGCCTGATCCTGAACGCCCAGCCGGACCTGGAGATCGTCGGCGAGGCGGGCAACGGACATGAAGCTGTGGAGCTGGCCGAGCGGCTGCAGCCCGACATCGTCATCATGGACGTTGCCATGCCAGGCTTGAGCGGGATTGAAGCCACCCGCCGCCTGACGGCCGGGGCGCCCCGCGCGCGTGTGCTGGCGCTGAGCATGCATAAGGATTCCGTGTACGTGCGGGAGATGCTCAAGGCCGGCGCGCGGGGTTACCTGCTGAAAGACGCCCTCGACACAGACCTGCTCGCCGCCGTGCAGGCGCTGGCCCGCGGAGATGGTTACCTCAGCCCTGCCATCTCGGATGCTGTGCTCAATGATTACCGCAAGCACGTTACCGACCCAATTGACTTACTGAGCTCGCGCGAGCGCGAAGTGCTGCAGATGATCGCTGAAGGGAAGACCAACAAGGAGATCGCCACGGTGCTGAATCTGAGCGTTTACACCGTGGACGCCCACCGCGGCCGCATCATGGAGAAGCTCAACCTGCACAGCACGGCGGAACTGGTCCGGTTCGCGATGCGCAGCGGCATCACAGATTGAAACTTCTCTCCAGACAGCCCGCTCAAAAGGGATTTCTATGATGTGGGGTTTGGGGGACCCGCCCCGTTGCCGTTGGTCTCCTGGGGGAGCGGGCTGATTTCCACCCAGTAATACCGGATGCCGAGCACGGCCATGAAAACCAGCAGGCCGATCAGCAACCACGACTCCATCACGTGCAGCCTACCGATCCACGATTCCAGGCTGCTCGAAAACCAGTAGCCCGCGCCGCAGAACAGCGCGACCCAGATACAGCAATTGAGCGCGTCCAGAATCAGGAACCGCCACGCCTTCAGCCCGCGCATGCCCCAGTAGAACATGGTGGCCACGCGCGCTCCGTAGATGTAACGGCCAGCGAAGAGCGATAGCAGACCGTAGCGGTGCGCAAAGCGGTCCATTCGGGGTATAACCCTGCGACCGTGCGCCGTGGTCAGCCAGCGGCGGCCCTGACCTTGTCCCAGCCAAAAGAACAAGGCGTCTCCCGACAATCCCCCTGCAGCGCCCACCGCCAAGGCCTTCGCCGCCGGCCAGACTTGCAGATGAATGAGCATCCCGGCAAGCAGCAGCGCAATGTCGCCTTCAAAGGCCGCCGCAAAGAAGAGCGCCCATAGGCCGTAGGTCCGAAGGAACATTTCCAGCTCGCTCATGCCTTCCTATCCTCCGCGAACCGCAACTAGTTCCCTGGCAGCCGCAGATCGCTTCCGGTCATCTCGGCGGACTTCGGGATGCCCGCTATGGCGAGTAACGTGGGGGCGATGTCGCGCAGGGAACCGCCTTCGCGCAGCCGCACCGGCTTGCCATTGGGAAGCACCAGCAGGAAGGGAACCGGATTGGTGGTGTGATACGTGTGCGGCCCGCCCGTTACCGGATCAATCATCAGCTCGGCGTTGCCGTGATCGGCCGTGACGATCATCCCGCCCCCGGCGCGGCGCAGCGCCGTGTAGATGCGCCCCAAACAGGCGTCCACCGCTTCGACTGCCTTGATGGCTGCCTCCAGCTTGCCCGAGTGGCCCACCATGTCGGCGTTCGCGAAATTGATGATCATAAAATCAAACGTCCCGCCCTCGATCGCCTTGACGACTGCGTCCGCGATGCCGGCGGCGCTCATTTCGGGTTGGAGGTCATAGGTGGCAACTTTCGGTGAGGGAATCAGAATGCGTTCTTCGCCGGGGTAGGCCGTCTCCACGCCCCCGTTGAAGAAATAAGTGACGTGCGCGTACTTCTCGGTCTCGGCGACGCGCAGATTGCGCAGGCCATGCTCGGCGAAAATATTCGCCAGGATGTGCCGTGGCTCCTCCGGGCTGAGCACGTAGGGGATCGTAAAGGTCTTGTCGTATTGTGTCAGCGAGACCAAGTGCAGGCGCTCGGGCATGCCGGATCGCGCAATGCCGTTCAGGGCAGGATCGCTGAGGGCGCGGGTGAGCTGGCGCGCGCGGTCGGCACGGAAGTTGAAGAAGATCGCAGCATCGTCGTCCCGGATGCGCCCGCGCGGCTCGCCGCGCTCGTCCGTCAGGACGATGGGGACAACAAATTCATCCGTTACG
>JBGPJR010000147.1:0-5443 GCA_041485545.1 Terriglobia bacterium | reverse complement strand
TCCAGGCTGATGCGGTATCCAACAACCATTTCGACGAGGATGGTCTAATCGGCATCTTCGCGCTGCTGAACCCGTCGCTGGCGCAAAGCCACCGGTCGCTCCTGGAGGATGCAGCGAGCGCGGGCGATTTCGGCGTCTATCGGAAGCGAGACGCAGCCCGCATCGCTTTCACCATCTCGGCGTTTGCCGATGCGGATACCTCGCCGCTGCCGCGCGAGATTTTCGAGAGGCCCTACACGCAGACGACCGCCGAACTGTATCATCGGCTGCTCGAGATTTTGCCAAGACTGCTGACTAACCTCTCGGACTACCAGCCCCTTTGGGAATCAGAAGACCAGAAGCTTTCCGCCAGCGAAGCGCTCATGGAAAGCGGCGAGATCACGCTCACGGAGCGGCCGGAGATCGACCTCGCCATCGTTCAGCTTCCGGAGGATCTTGCTGCCGGGCGGGTGCATCGGCTCACGCAAAGCCGCACGGCGGAATGCCACCCCTTCGCCATTCACAGCCGCACCAAGTGTTCGCGGGTGCTGATCCTTCAGGGACAGCACGTCGAGTTTCAGTATCGCTACGAGTCCTGGGTGCAGTTGGCATCCCGGAGACCGCCCGCGCGGGTGGACCTCAGTGCGTTGGCAAGTGAGCTGAATCAGCAGGAGTGCTCGGGCGGGCGCTGGGTCTTTGAGGGCGTGGACCGCATCACGCCACGCCTGTACCTGGAAGGACGCCCGGCCACTTCCCTTTCACACGAGACGATATGGAATCGCCTGGAGCAGCATCTGGCAACGGGCACGCCCGCATGGGACCCCTACGACTGAGCGTCGCTCGGCCTCGCCAGCTCTAGCGGGCTGCGTGGAGACGTCCTCTCCTACAGTCCCACCTATCCCGTAAAGAGATCCTTCATCTTCTGGGTTAGCGTTTTCTCGGCGGGTTGGTTGTCGGGAGTGGAGAGCGCTTCCAGTTGCTCCAGCAGGTTGCGCTGTTCGTGGGAGAGGTTTGTGGGCGTAGTGACCTGAACAAACACGTGGAGGTCGCCGCGGCCATGGCCATTGACGTGCGGGATGCCCTTGCCGCGAAGCCGGAAGCGCGCACCCGTCTGCGTTCCTTCAGCGATGTGGAGCGGCTCCTCGCCCTCCAGGGTAGGCACGTTGATCTGCGCGCCGAGCGCGGCCTGCGTGAAGGTGATGGGGACGGTGCAGACCAGGTTGTCGTCCTGGCGCTGGAAAAAAGGATGTTCCTCAACGTGAATGACGACATACAGGTCGCCCGGAGGGCCCCCTTGCAGGCCCGCCTCTCCCTCGCCCGAGATGCGCAGGTGATTTTCCGAATCCACGCCGGCCGGAATGCTGACCTGCAGTTGCTTCTCTGCTAAGACACGGCCTTCGCCCTTGCATTCTTTGCAGGGATCGGAGAAAACTTGGCCGGCGCCGGAGCAGGTGGGGCAGGTGCGGGCGACGGTCAGAAAGCCCTGCTGGTAGCGCAATTGGCCCGTTCCGCCGCAACTGCGGCATGCCTGGGGTGACGTGCCGGGCTTGGCCCCGCTACCCTGGCAGGTGGAGCATAACTCCGTCCGAGAGACCTTGATTTGCTTTTTGACGCCGAAGGCGGCTTCCTCAAACGAGATGGTCACGTCCTGGCGGATATCCGCGCCGCGCTGGGCGCGCCGCGAACGGCGCCGCGTCCCGCCCCCAAACAAGTCTCCGAACCCGAAAAGGTCTCCCAGGATGTCGTTGAAGTCGGCGAAGGTGGCGGGGTCGAATCCGGCGGAGCCGCTGCCGGAGAGTCCGGCATGGCCATAGCGGTCGTACGCGGCGCGCTTCTGCGGATCGCTCAGCACGCTATAGGCCTCGGAGCCTTCCTTGAACTTCTCCTCGGCTTCCTTCTTGGTGTGATGCGGGTTCTTGTCCGGGTGCCACTGAATGGCGAGCTTGCGATAGGCCTTCTTGATCTCCTCGGGGCTGGCGGACTGAGACACCCCGAGCACTTCGTAGTAATCACGTTTTCCGCGGGTGGCTTCACTCCGGCTGGGCATCGAGATCGAGTACCGTTTCTTCCGACGAGGAGGAATGCTTCGCTACCTTGACACGGGCGGGACGGAGCAGGCGCCCCTTGAAAAAATAGCCCTTCTGCAGCTCGTCGATGATTTCCTGGTCTGCATGCTGGTCCGACTCCACAACAACCACCGCCTCATGGAGGTTGGGATCAAAGATCCGCCCTTTGGCCGGAACCGGCTCCAGACCCATGCGTTGCAAGGTGCCAGCGAGCTGCTGATAGATCAGCTCCACCCCCTGGCGGTAACCCTCCGTGCCGCCCTCATTGGCCAGCGCCAGCTCAAAGCCATCCAGGACGGGCAGCAGAGCCTCCACCGTCTTGTTCGCGCTGAACTGCAGAAAGTCCTCTTTCTCGCGGGCCAGGCGCTTCTTGAGGTTCGACATTTCCGCCTGCTTGCGCAGCACCTGATCGGTGAGCTGGCGGTTTTCCTCCCGCAGTTTCTCAAGCAGTTCATAGGCCGATGGCGCCGCCGCGGCCGGCGAGGACCCGGCGGGAGCCGCTTCCGCAGCGGTTTCCACGTCAGGGAGAGCCTCAGCCTGTTTGTCTGCTTCGTCGCTCATGGTTCAGTTTACGTTCTCATGCAGCAATTTTTCGATGTATCCAAAAGCGCGGATGACGCGATCATAGTGCATGCGGGCCGGGCCCAGAATGGCCATCCGCAGGCACAGTCCCTCGGGCCATCCCATGGCGCTGCCGATCAGCGCAAAGTCTTTGAGCAGCGCCGGGCTTCCGGGCAAACCGATCACCACCTGCAGGGAATCATTGCCGGCGCTCATGCACTGCGTGAGCAGCCGCACCAGCGTTTCCTTTTCCTCCAGAGCCCGAATCAACTTGCGCAACTGCGCGGGGTCGGCCAGCTCCGGCCGTCCGATGAGATTGGAGGCGCCCTCCAGGAAAATCTCCGCCGGGGAGTTCTCCTCCAGCATGCCGCGGTCGTTGAGCTGCTTCAGTGCGCTGAGCAAGCCGTCGTAGGTGCTGCGCTCCTCGGCCAGTCTGGCCTCCAGGTCCTCGCGAATCTGGGACAATCCCCAACCGTGGTAATGGCCATTCAGGTAGTTCGAGGCTGCTTCCAGTTCCGATGGAGCGATTTCGAAGGCCACCTGGATCAGCCGTTTATGCACTTGCGAGCCCGGCGAGACCAGCACGACCAGAATCCTGCGTTCGCCCATGTTCACAAAATGGATGTGCTCCAGCGCCACGCTGCTCAGCGGCAGACAAACGACGATGCCCAGGTTTCCGGAGACTAGCGAAAGAACGCGGCAGGTTCTTCCCAGGACCTCCTCCGGCGGAAGCTGGTCCGCGCCGCCGAGATGCGACAGGATGAGCTGTTCATCGCTCCGGCTGGGAGGCTCGTCGGCATTGATCTGGCTGACGTAGTAGCGATACGCTTTGCCGGTCGGTACCCGCCCCGCCGAAGTATGCGGTTGCTCCAGATACCCTTCTTCTTCCAGCTCCATCATAATGTTGCGGATACTGGCGGGGCTCAGGCCGGGCTTGGTATGCCGGGAAACGGTGCGGGAGGCCACCGGCTCGCCCGTCTGTATATGCTCGCGAATTACCGCCAGCAGCGTGCCTCGCGACCGGTCTGGAGAAGATCTTCGCCGCATTCTCTAAGTCCTTAAAAAATAATCAGTTGCGCCATCGCGCGTGCTCGGCTCCTTGTTTTATCTTATCGGTCGCGCGCACTGGCTGTCAAGAACGGTTGCCCATCAGTCGCTGTCCACTATTCTCTGAAATGTGCCACCGTCGAACTCGTAGGTGGCTCCCGCTTTTTCGAAGCAGTACGCGCTGATGCCATCGAATTTGTAGACGCCTTCCTGCTCCGTAGTGAAATCGTAATAAGCTTGCCCCTGGGGAGCCAGCGCGATGCCATCACCACAATAAGGTCTGTCAATGAGAAGCAACTGGACGCGGTCGGCCGTATTCAGACACACGGCAATGTGCATCGAGTCGAGTCGGCGCGGATAGTCGGGATCCGGCGAGGGACCATCCTGAATCAGCAGGGCGACATCCCTGCGCTTGTCTGCGTCGAAATCCCCGGACACCATAGTCGGATTTTCATGCGAGTTCCTGGCAGCTTCGGCAACTTCTTTGGATACGGGAGCCAAACGCCATTGCTTAAACTTTGCTGTGATCTGGGTTTCGCAGGTGCGGAGGAGACCCGTATCGTCTGTCTGGGCCTGGACAGGTCGGGTCCCGAGAATCAGCGCCAGCAGGGTTGCCACGATGAAGCGATTCATACGAATTTTTACACCTCCGTTAAACACGGCCACTGGTGTCGTGTTCCGGGGACTTGGTGGCGTCCAGGCTGAGGACCGTTTCCGAGCCGATCACCTCGGCACTATGCACGGCGCCGGCAGGTATTTCAACCAGGTCGCCGGGGCCGAGCACGGCACTGCCGCCGGGCCATGAGATTTTCAGCCGCCCGGTGAGCACGGCATCTCGCTTGCGGAGATCGTGGGTGTGTGCCGGAAAGCACGTTCCCGGCGGGTACTGGTAGCGCGACACCGAGAAGCCTGCGGCGATGAGCCGCTGTCTTACCGCCGTTTCGGTGAGCGGGCCCCATGCGGGGTCCCAATGGATGACCGTGGGCGTCGTCACTTCTTTCGGGAAATGGCCGGCTTCTTCGCTTCTACCGGGGCGCGGCTGGGGCCGCGCTGGCGCTTCCAGTCCTCTTCGCGGCGCAGTCCTTCCTTGTGCTTCTTCAACTGCAGGTCCAGGTGAGAAAAGCAGGCCTGCAGATCGCTCATCAGGTTCTTGCCTTCCTGCCGCGCATGGATTTGGCCGGTGGGAAGCGCCAGGTTCAGCGAGCAAACCGTGTTGGTGTGGGTGCCGTTGGATTCCAAGGCGCCGCGCAGATGCACCAGGTCGGGAGAAAAATGAGCCAGCAGTTTCTCCAGCTTCTGGATATGCCGTTCGATGAGCTGGTCCAGTTGCGGAGTCCGGGGAACATGAAGATAGGTGAAATGAACGTGCATGCCAGCACCTCACGAGATTAAGTTCCGGGGGATGTTCTCAGCCATGCGCCGCAGGACGGTTCAGCTCCCGGCCTCTTGGTTCGCTCCGGCCAATTCCACCAAAGGCTCCGGAACGACCATCTCCTGGTGCGCAATCTGAGAGATGTTCATGGAGCAGAACTTGGGCCCGCACATGGAGCAGAAGTGGGCGGTCTTGTAGCCATCTTGCGGAAGCGTTTCGTCGTGCATGGCGCGGGCGGTTTCCGGGTCCAAGGCCAGCTCAAACTGCCGGTTCCAGTCGAAGACATAACGGGCCTGCGAAAGCGCATCGTCGCGATCGCGGGCGCCGGGGCGGTGCCGCGCCACGTCGGCCGCGTGTGCCGCGATCTTATAGGCGATGATGCCCTGGTGCACGTCATTGCGGTTGGGAAGGCCCAGGT
>JBGPJR010000146.1:0-5448 GCA_041485545.1 Terriglobia bacterium | reverse complement strand
CGCCCACACCGCGCGAGCTCGGCTACCGTTGGCCCGCCGAATGGGAACCGCATGCCGCCGTCTGGCTGGCCTGGCCTCACGACCCCCAATCTTTCCCGTTCTTAGACAAGGCAGAAGAGGCCTTCGGCGACTTCGTTCACGCCATTCATGAGAGCGAGCCGGTGGAGTTGCTGGTTCTGGACCAGGCCATGCAGAAGCGCGCTGCGGCTCTGCTCGGCGCGCGTGGCACGGACCTGGCGCGGGTCCGCTTCCACCTCGCAGACTACGCCGACATCTGGTTCCGCGACTACGGCCCCATCTTCGTGGCGAACCCGCAAAGCGGGCAGTTAGCAATGGTCAAGTGGGTCTTCAATGCGTGGGGCAACAAGTACGAGTCGCTGCTCAAGGACAACGAGGTGCCCTACGCGATGAACCGCTCTTTAACTCTGCCCCTGTTCGAGCCTGGGATGGTTCTGGAAGGCGGCTCCATCGAAGGGAACGGAAGAGGCACCGTGCTCACGACCGAACAATGTCTGCTCCATTCGAACCGAAACCCGAAGCTGAGCCGGGAACAAATCGAGCGGTATCTCGGCGAATATCTTGGCGCGCGCCAGGTCATCTGGCTCAAAGATGGCATTCAAGGCGATGACACTGACGGGCATATTGACGACATTGCGCGCTTCGTGGGTCCCACGACCGTCCTGTGTGCCTGCCAGGACGACATCACGGACTCCGACCATGCCGCACTGCTGCGCAACTATGAGATGCTGCGTCAGGCCACGGATCAGAACGGCCAGCGTCTGAACGTCGTGAAGCTCCCGGTACCCGGCTGGATCGGCGACCCTGAGGGCAGACTGCCGGCCAGCTATGCCAATTTTTATATCGGAAACACGAAGGTGCTGGTGCCGCTGTTCGGCTCACCCGCGGACGAACAGGCGCTGGAGGTGATCCAGTCTGTCTTCCCGCACCGAAAGGTGATGGGGATCAACGCGTACTATCTGGTCTACGGTCTGGGCACGTTCCACTGCATGACCCAGCAGCAGCCATCCCTCTAGACTGGCGCAGCACTCCGTCACCTGCAAATAAGGATGCAGCAGGCGTCCGGGTCGCTGGCGCGATCTTAAGGCCGGGCAGATTCTGCTAAAAGTAGAGTTTGAGGGCGAACTGTATGCGGCGGGGCTGCTCTTTCAGGGGGGCAGTGATGGTTGAGGAGGAACCCGCTCCTTGCCGCCCGAAGGAGGCGTCTCCAAACGTGTTCGTGCCGAGTTCCGGCGCCGGGTTATCCAGGTTCGTGTGGTTGAAGACGTTGAAGAACTCGGCGCGGAATTGCAAACTGGCGCCTTCTCCGAGCTGCGGCACGGCGAAGCTGCGACTCATGGAGAAGTCCACATTCCAGAAGCCTGGCCCGTAGAACATGTTTCGGGGCGTGTTGCCCAGCCGGTTGCTGGGAGGATTCGCGAAGTGAGCGGGATCCAGCAACGTCTCTCCGCCGGCTATTTCCGTGGGCTTGGAGAGAAACGCCTGGGAGGGGTCGCTGCCCCAGTAGTCCGCACGATTCGCTGAGGCAACCGAGAACTGGCTCGGCACTCCGGCCAATCCACGTCCGGGAAGAACGAATACGGTCTCCGGGTCTGCGGGCGTCCCGCTCCACACTGTGAATGGGAAACCGGAGCGGAACCCGGCCACTGCGGCAAACTGCCATCCCGACATGGGCCGCGGCATGCCCAAGACATAAGGCATCTGCGCAATAAAGTTGAAAACCAGATTGTGGCGCTGGTCGAAATCGGAATGCCCGTAATCGGATCGAGGATCAAACTGCCGCAGGAACAGCGGTCCAACCTCAAATAGCGGAACCGTGGCGAGGCGCTTGCTGGGATCCGCTTCCGCACTCACCTTGCGGCCGAGCGGATCGCTCTGCACGTCGCGGGTGCGCCCGAGTGTGTAGGACGCCTGAAACTGCAGGTTCTGGCTCCAGCGCCGGTTCAATGCCACCTGCAAGGCCACATGGTCTGAGTATCCCTGATTGCTACGGTAGCTGATATACGGCTCGTTGGGATTGAATCTTCCGCTGGGGTTGTCCGCTGTTGCCGGCAAAGAGAAGTCGCGATTGATCGCGTCCGTGGTGGCCAGCTTGCGGCCCAGCGAGCCGGTCTGGTTGATCTCCAGCCGCAGGTTCGGTGTCAGCTCCTGTTGCCAGCCGACAAACCAGCTTTGGGCGTACGGGGTCCGCAGCTTCTGGTCCACCGCAACATCGACAGTCGGTGCGAGATTCTGCACCGGATCGAGCGCGTTCTGTACCGGGATCGTATAACGGAACGGCCGCGTGAAGGGTGGCACCAGGCTGGTAGACAGTGACTGGAACGACAGATTGTCGGCGCGCGCGTCCATCCAGAAGTTGTTGAAGACCCGGTCAAAATACACTCCGTAGCCTCCGCGCAAAACGGTGCGACCGCTGCCGAACAGATCGTAGGCAAAGCCGAAACGCGGACCGAAGTTGTTGCGGTCGGGACGGAACAGATCGGCCTGTTGGACGCTGCCATTGGCAATGCGCTGGCCAATGTCAGCCCCTGGGCCAAAGACAAAGTTGTAGTCCCGCGTTCCGTTGCGGGGGGAAGGAGCTCCGAAGTATTCCCAGCGGATTCCCAGGTTCAGCGTCAGATGGCGCGCCAACTTCCAGTCATCCTGGAAGAATGCCGCCATTTCATTCTGGAAATAGTAGCGCCAGAAATCCGAGTTCGCAGCCGGCAAACGGGTCTCCCGGTTCAAAGCGACTCGCAAGGAAGAAGGGGAGTCGAAGATAAAATCATAGACGGATCCAAAGACGTACTGCCCGTCCCGTGCCGTGGAGAGCAAAGAATCGTGCAGATAGGGCCGCCACTCCACTCCCATGGTCAGCGCGTGGGACCCGCGGAGGCGGCTGAAATTATCGAGGATGTGAAAGACCGAATCCTGAAAGGAATAGTCGTAGGCCGCTTCACTGCCGGGCAGGCGAACGCCGTCCGTCGAGATGAGGGTCGGTACTTCCGGATGAGGCCGAAGGATTCGCACGCTGTTGCGGCTGAAGCCGAATTTCAGTTCGTTCGTGCCTCCATACAGATCCGTGGTGTGGTTCAGGCTCAGGTTTTGCCCCCGGATCACCAAAGGCGCCTCCAGATCAGGATAAGGACTGGTGACGAAGTGCTCCTGCGTCTGCTGGGACATGGCGTACCGGGCGCTCACCCGGTGCCGGCCGCTGGCGCTGCTGTAGTCTGCCCGGCCCAGCCCAAAGCTGTTGACCTGCGGCAGCAGGAAGCGGAAGTTCTGACTCACCAAGAGACCTCCGGATACGGATGGTCCGGAGGGCGGAGGAAATTGCGTCAGCAACCGCCGGGCGATGGATCCCGGCGCCGCCAACGAAGTCAGCGCTGGTCCGGGGAAAAACAACGTCAAGGGCTGGCTCCGCGTGGAGGAACGCGCCTGTTCGAAATTGCCAAAAAAGAAGAGACGATTGCGCCACGCCGGTCCACCGATCGAGGCCCCGTACTGGTTGTTTCGAAACGGTTCCTTGGCCAGGCCCTGCCAGTTGTTGGCGAAGGAGTTGGCATTGAGCAGGTCATGATTGAAAAACTCGAACAGCGTTCCATGAAACTGGTTGGTTCCGCTCCGCGTGATGACGTTGGCGATGAAGCCGGAGTTGCGCCCAAATTCCGCAGTGAAGTTATTCGTGGTCATGCGGTATTCCTTGACGGCGTCGGCGGAGACCCGGGTCGCCGGGCCGGTGACCTGCAGGTCGTTATTGTCCACGCCATCCAGCAGCAAGTTGGAGCTAGAAGCCGGATTCCCGTTTACGGAAAAACCCAGCCCACGCGCCGTGGCGTTGTCGGAGCTGACGTCGGGTTGTAGCACCAGCAGCGTGTAGACATCGCGCCCAGCCAGCGGCAACTCCAGAATCTTGTTTTCACCAATCAGGCTGGAGAGGGAGCCCACCAGTGTCTCGATCTGCGAGACCGGCAACCGGATCAGGACGGCCTGCGGAACCGCCGCGTCCGCGCCGTACATGATCGCGAGGATATTGCTGGCGGTTGCCGTGGATGGAGGTGTGGCCGGCGGCGCCGTGGCCGGCCGCGCCGTGGCCGGCCGCGCGGCTCCACCTTGCAGAGCAAAGTTCAGCTCGATGCGCGAGGCAACCGGGAGCACGACCGGGGAACGTTCCTCGGGTTGAAAGCCTAGCGCATCGACGCGCACCGTATAAGGACCCGGCGGCAGCGCGGTGAACGAATAATAGCCCTGCTCGTTGGTGTAGCGGTAACCCTGCGTGTTGGTCAGCAGGTTGCGCTGAATGACGAGAGCTTTGGCAATCGGCGCGTCGCTGGTCTGGCTGGTCACCAGTCCCTGCAGCGCGGCCTGTGAAGTCTGCGCGCAGACCGGGGAAGCTGTCCAAAGCGCAAGCGAGAAGGCAACCAGTGCAGCGAGCCTCGCCTCCGCACGGCGCTTCATCGCCGCCGCTCCGCGTCCGGGAATTTCCGCTGCAGTTCTCGGAGCCTGGCCGGGTCGGCGGTGCGAGCGGCCGCTTGGCGATAGTCTACGGCAGCTGGGGCCCAATCGCGCTGTGCCGCGTGTGCGTCGCCCAGCCCGGTGAGAGCGGCGACCGGATTCACCCCGTTCGCGAGCATCTCCGTATAGACCTGCTCGGCCTGCTCCCAATTCTGGTTCTGCTCGAGCAGTTTTCCGTGCGCCGCTGCTGGGTTGCAGGCGGTTTGCTGCGCGCAGGAATCCTCCACAACAACCGGGACGCGAAAGCAAAACTTGGCCATTCTAGACCGTATTTATATAGCTTTCGGCGCCTCGCGTCAATTACAGTCGGCAGCCCGCAGGGGCCTCTTTTTGGCACCGCACCAAGGCACCTCAACGGCGCAGCAGCGAACGCTGTCGTCGATTCAGAGCTCGGCCCCTTGACATCGCAGAGTTCTGGTCGTAAGATAACAAAGCTTGAGGAAATTGTTCTTTGACAATTTGGTTGAACGTGCAAGAAGGCATTCGATAATTTCTAGCGAGTGAAAAGCCGAGTAATTCGTCTCATGGTTTCGGGGCGTTCTGACCCGCAAGGGTGGGAGTGTCCCAACGAGATAACATGAGAGTTTGATCCTGGCTCAGAATCAACGCTGGCGGCGTGCCTAACACATGCAAGTCGAACGAGAAAGCTGGTAGCAATACCGGTGAGTAGAGTGGCGACCGGGTGAGTAACACGTGGATAACCTGCCACCGAGAGGGGAATAACCCTGGGAAACCGGGGCTAATACCGCATAATCCCGAGAGGGGAAAGGAGCAATCCGCTGAAGGAGGAGCCCGCGGCCGATTAGCTGGTTGGCGGGGTAAAAGCCCACCAAGGCAAAGATCGGTAGCCGGCCTGAGAGGGCACACGGCCACACTGGCACTGAAACACGGGCCAGACTCCTACGGGAGGCAGCAGTGGGGAATCTTGCACAATGG
>JBGPJR010000145.1:0-5469 GCA_041485545.1 Terriglobia bacterium | reverse complement strand
TTCTTGATGGTGTCGTAGCTGAACTTCACGTCGGAGGCCGTGAGCGGTTTGCCGTCGTGAAACTTCACGCCGTGGCGCAGGAAAAAAGTAAAGGCCACGCCGCGGCGCACTTCCTTGGCGTCCTGCCGGGGGATGCTGACCGTGCCCGAGACGGTGTTCAGAATCACGGGCCCGCTGGCGCTATCGGGATTGGTGACGGTGCCGCGCAGCTTGCTCCCATCCGCACGTACGACGATGTCCTCTAGAGTCCACCGCTCGGCCAGGCTCCCTTCCCACTCGTACGTCTCCGGGTCGCGCCGCAACAGCGAGTTGTAGAGAAAGCTGTTGATGTATCCGGAGTAGAGTGAGTTATCTGTCCAGACATTCAGCGAGTTGGGCTCGGCGGGCAAGGCAACCACGATCTGCCCACCCTGCACGGGTACGTCCTTGCCCGTGGCCTGGTCGTTGAACTCATCCACGGGCACTTTGCCGATCAACTGGAAGTCGCCGACCGCAGCCATTTTCTTGGGCCGAGTGGCCGCGCCAGCGTCGGCGAGAGCGGTGCCGCTGGCCTGCGGGTTGAGCGAACAGGAGGTCAGAAAACTGAGCGATAAGACCAGCGCCAGAACGCACGCCCCACTCCAACGGATGCTTCTACGCCTCATACGCTTTCCTCCTGGTTTCGCCTGCCGATAAGTGGCTCTCATTATAAGCGAGCCGCCCCGCCCGCCCAAGCAGGTTTGCGGCGCCGGTCCAGGGACCGGATTGCCCCTGTTTTCCATTATGAAACGCGGTGCAAATTCTTGACAACTGGTCCCTTTGCCTGCCGATAGCTCTCTTGAGGCAGGTGTGCCGGAGGCAGGCAGAGGAATGAGCCAACCCAACATGCGTCCGAATGCTGATCCCAGGTCGCCCGGATCTGCGGAGGGGTCCCAACCAGTCTCAATGGAGATGCTCCGGCAAGCGGTTCCGTTTTTCCGCGATCTACCCGAGGGCCAACTGCACGACCTCGGCTTGCTGGCGACCCTGGAGCGGTACCCGGCGAACACGACGATCCGGGCGCGTCCGGACCGGCCTGCCCGCGTCTACCTGCTCGTGGACGGCCTAGCCCAGGTCTTCGAGATCGGCACCGGGGGCGAACGCCAGGAGCTTGCGCTAGCCGGTTCGCAGGAAACGCCGAACGGCGTCCTCTTATTCGATGAAACGGTGTCTTCCCTCGCGCTCGAGACGCGCCAGTCCTCCCGATTCCTGGCCTTCGAGCGGGAGGGTTTGCTGGACTTTCTGGCCGGTTCTCCACGGCTGATTCCGCGCCTGCTTACCGCCGTCCGGGGACCGCAGGCCGCCGTGCACAAGCTGTTGTGCGATGCGCTGGACAAGCAGGCGTTTTTCGCGGAGCGGGAGAGGGAGCAATATCGCCTGCTGGCGCAAATCCCACTGGCTGCAAACGAGAGCGATACGGTGGACGGAGCGTTGCAGATTGCCCTGGACCGCATTTGCACCGGTTTAGGATGGAGTGTCGGTCACGTCTATCGCACCGAGGAGGGATCCTCCGGCGGGTTGTTTTCCCTGCCTGTCTGGCATCTCAGCCCCGCAGAGCAGTTTGAGATGTTCCAGAAGATCAGCGACGTATCCTGCTTTACCGCGGGAGTGGATCTGCCTGGCCGCGCGCTGGCCAACCGCGGACCGATCTGGATCTCCGATCTCGCACAGCTGTTTGCATCGGCCCGCGCGAAGGCGGCCTGCCATTCGGGTCTGCAGAGCGCGTTTGCCGTTCCCATACCCTCGGGCAAGAAAGTCTGGGGGGTCATGGAGTTTTTCTCTCTGGAGGCCCACCCGACCGACCACTACTTGCTGGAATTCATGATGGCACTGGCGGCACAGCTCGGCCGCGTGGTGGAACGGAAACAGTACGAGCAACAGCTCGTCCACAATGCCTTTCACGATTCGCTCACCGGCCTGCCGAATCGCGCCGTGTTCCTGGATCACTTGAACCTGTCGCTGGCGCGCTCCAAGCGCAACAAGGAATATCTGTTCGCCGTGCTCTTCTTGGACCTGGACCGCTTCAAGATCATCAACGACAGTCTGGGCCATTTGCTGGGCGACCGCGTGCTCACCGAAGTAGCCTCCAGAATCCATGCCGTCTTGCGCACCAACGACACCGTCGCGCGCTTTGGCGGCGATGAGTTCGCCATTTTGCTGGACGATCTGGGCGAGATGAGCAACGTGCCGCGCACCGTGGAACGGATTCGCAAGGAACTGCAAGCTCCCATTCAAACGGGAGAGCGCGAAGTCTTCACTTCCGCCAGCATTGGCGTGGTGCTGAGTTCGGCCGACTACGAGAGCGCGGAGAACATTTTGCAGGACTCCGACATTGCGCTCTACCACGCCAAGCAGCAAGGCCGCTCGCGCTTCGTCATTTTCGACTCCGCCATGCGGGAGCGGGTGCTCCGGACACTCCAGGTCGAGACCGAGCTGCGGCAGGCCCTGGAGCGGCGGGAGTTGCGCGTCTTCTACCAGCCCATCGTGTCGCTGGAAAACGGCCGCATTGTCAGCTTTGAGGCGTTGCTGCGCTGGCAGCACCCGCAGCGGGGGCTCATCGCGGCCGGCGAGTTTCTCCCCGTGGCCGAGGAAACGGAGATCATTCTCCCGATCAGCCAGTGGATTCTCCATGAGGTGTGCCAGCAATTGCGCGGCTGGCAGCAGCAGTTCCCCTCCGATCCGCCTCTCAGCGTGAGCGTCAACCTCACCAGCAAGTACCTGGCGAAACCGGACCTGGTGGAGGAGATCATGCAGGCCATCGAAGAGAATCATCTGGACCCGCGCAGCTTGCGTCTGGAAATTACCGAAAGCCAGATCATGGAGGATCCGGCAGCGGTTTCGAAGACGCTCATGGAGCTAGGCCAGTACGGCGTGCAGGTTTCCATCGACGACTTTGGCACCGGGTATTCATCCCTGAGCTATCTTTCCAGCTTCCGCGTTCAGGCGCTCAAGATAGATTACTCCTTCATCAACAAGCTCAATGGAGAGAACCGGGACGCCGCCATTGTGCGCGCCGTGGTCGGCCTGGGCCTGAATTTGGGCCTAGAGGTCGTTGCGGAAGGCGTGGAACGGCCCGATCAGCTGGACTTCCTGCGCACCGTGCAATGCCAGTATGCCCAGGGCTACTACTTCTGCAAACCGCTCGACCAGCAGTCGGCCGACCGCCTGCTGGGCGAGAGAGCGCGGCTGGATCGCGAGCAACCGGTGGAGGCCAGCCGTCTGCGAGCCTTCGATCTGTTCCGCGAGCTGGATGACGCCGAGCTGGCCGGAGTCGCGCAACTGGCGCGAGAACGCATGGACCCCGCCGGCACCGTGGTCATCCGCCAGGGGCAAGTCGGCAAAGAAGTCTACTTGCTGGAAGAAGGTCTGGTGGAAGTGTTCCGCGAACACGCCGGGGCGAATCAGCTCCTGGCGGAACTGAGTGCGCCCGCCTTCTTTGGGGAACGGGTGCTGCTCGACCCCGACCGCGTCCGCACGGCCAGCGTCAAGGCGCTGAGCGATCTGCGCCTGCTCGTCATCGGCGTGGATTCCTTCCTGGGCTGTTTGCGGCGCTTCCCCTCTCTTAAAGAAAAACTGCGCGGTGTTTTCGTGGAGCGCAGTTAGAGCCGGAAGAGTCCCCTCAAAAAAGCCGCTTGCCTTAACAGCCCTTCTCACGCATTATGGAAGGCTTTGAAACCGTTCCAAGCTGAGGTGCGCGCGTGAGCAGTGGCAACGGGGACCAACCGGTTCCCATCGCGGAGCCGAAGGGCAAGATAGGTGTGCTGATACCCGGACTCGGGGCGGTCGCCACCACCTTCATCGCCGGCGTGGAAGCCGTGCGCCGGGGCCTGGGCGCGCCCATCGGCTCCCTCACACAAATGGGCACCATCCGGCTGGGCAAGCGCAGCGACAAGCGGGTGCCCGCGATCAAAGATTTCGTGCCGCTGGCATCGCTCGACGACCTGGTCTTCGGCGGCTGGGACATTCGCAGCGACAACTGTTACCAGGTCGCCCTCCACGGGGGTGTGCTGGAACCACAGCTGCTCGAAAAGGTGCGCCCGTTTCTGGAGGGCATCTCACCCATGCCCGCGGTCTTCGACCAGCATTACGTCCGCCGGCTGAGTGGAACGCACGTCAAAAAGGGCGCCAACAAGCGCGAGCTCGCCGAGCAGTTGGTTGACGATATCCAGCAGTTCCGCCGCCGTACCGGCGTTTCCCGCCTGGTGATGGTCTGGTGCGGCTCCACCGAGATTTTCCTGCAACCGGAGGAGGTTCACCAGACTCTGGAGAGTTTTGAGCGCGGGCTGAGGGAGAACCATCCCGCGATCGCGCCCAGCATGATCTACGCCTACGCAGCTCTGAAGGCCGGGGTTCCCTTCGCTAACGGCGCGCCGAACCTCACGGTGGACATCCCCGCGCTCATCGAGCTGGCCAAGCAGAACTCCGTGCCGATCTGCGGCAAGGACTTCAAAACCGGCCAGACGCTGATGAAGACCATCATCGCGCCGGGCCTCAAGGCGCGGATGCTGGGTCTGGCGGGCTGGTACTCCACCAACATTCTCGGCAACCGCGACGGCGAGGTGCTGGACGACCCCGAATCGTTCCGCACCAAGGAAGAGAGCAAGTTGTCGGTCCTGGAGCACATCCTGCAGCCGGACCTCTACCCGCAGCTTTACAAGGGCTTCTGCCACGTCGTCCGCATCAACTATTACCCGCCGCGCGGCGACAACAAAGAGGGCTGGGACAACATTGATATTTTCGGATGGCTCGGCTACCCCATGCAGATCAAGATTAACTTCCTCTGCCGCGACTCCATTCTGGCTGCGCCCATCGTGCTGGACCTCGTGTTGTTCCTCGACTTGGCGCAGCGCGCCGGAATGCGCGGCATCCAGGAGTGGCTCTCGTTTTACTTCAAGAGCCCCATGCACGCGCCCTCCGTCTACCCGGAGCACGATCTGTTCATCCAATTGATGAAGCTCAAAAACACGCTGCGCCATTTGCGCGGCGAAGACCTCATCACGCACCTCGGCCTGGAATACTACGACTAAGAGCAGCGCTAGGAGTGCCGGGAAGTGGCCCTGGTCCGGCGCCTTGCGTGCCTTGCCTGAAACAAGGGCCGTAGCGGAGAGGACCGGTCCACGGGCGGCAGAAGAAAGAGGGGTTAAGTGATCATGATGGCAGCGGTGATGACGGTGGTCCACCAGCCGCGCTTGTCGCCTACGGCCGACTGCGTGATGTTCAGGGTGCGGACGATCTTGTTGGAGATACGGTAGATTTCTTTTTTCTCGTCCCAACTCTTATCGGAATCAAACTCCACGTTGAGTGTGGTGGCAAGCATCTCGGCGGCGAGCTCCTCGGCGTACTCCCCGGCTTCTTCGTCCGTCTGGCCGAAGGAATGGTGCTCGGACAAGTAACCGTAGGCGCGCTTGTCCGCCGGCAGGGCCAGTCCCACGCTGGCGGCGATCAGCCGGT
>JBGPJR010000144.1:0-5491 GCA_041485545.1 Terriglobia bacterium | reverse complement strand
GGCGGCAACACGGTGACCGGCGCCTACGATTCCAGCGGCGGCGGCGGCACCGCCGAGTGCCCCCTCACGGCGGGAGACACCTCCACCCACGCGCTGTGCGGTGATATCGGCACGAACTCGACGTTACGCACCAGCGGCTCCTCGACGACCATTAACGGCTCGCTCTCCTCCCCGCGCACGGGCATCAAGAATAGCGGCAGTTGCGATGACACCACGGCCTGGCTGGACAAGAACGGAGATGTTACGGAAGGTCTCAAGGAAATTGATCCCATCGATTATCCGGACCCGGACGCTCCGAGCCCGACGCCTATCCTGACCAACTACACCCTGAACAACAACTGCGGCGGTATCGCAAACCCTCCCTGCACCTACGCAAACCCGAATTTCACTTTGGTGCCCACCTGCACGCCGGCCGAGGTTGTTTGCCCCAGTGGAACGGCGTTTTTCGGCGATGTGTCCATTAGTTCGAACAAGCACCTCCGATTGACTGCCGGGACCTACAACTTCAACAGCCTGTGTGTTGGGTCCAACGCCGTCATTGACGTCATTAGCGGGCCCGTCATCATTAACATTGCGGGCGGGGGGCCTGCAAACGCGCTATGCCAGAATAACCAGGCGATCAGCTTCTCGGCAGGCGCGCAAATTAACAACGCCGCGAAGGTGGCTGGCAACTTTCAGATTTACTACGGGGGAACGTACGGAATGACCATTAATTCCGCAGGCACCAATTCCGCAGCTACAATCTACGCGCCCAATGCTCCCGTCACGGTGACCGGCAGCGCAAACTTCTATGGTTCGATTATCGGGCAAACGGTGAACATTAGCGGCGGCGCCCCAATCTACTATGACCTGGCGTTGAAGAAGAACCAACAGAAGCTCACCGGCAAGTATCAAATGACCTCGTTTACCTGGAAGAAGTTCTGATCCGGGAAAGGCAACAGGCACTCGATTCAAGAGGTGCGGCGGGAGTTGATCCTCGCCGCACCTTTTGTCATGATGGGGGCAAAGGATTGTCCGCCCCGCCCGAGTTGCGGGGCGTTGGGGCGGTCCGGTGGAGGAAATTATGGCGAATCGAATCAATGTCTGCTTGGCGGTGTGGCGGCGGCCGGTCCTGCTTGCCTGCCTGACGATCCTTGCTCTCAACGGATCGCTGTGGGCTGCGCAGCGTTCGCAGGGAAGAGTCTTCACCAATGAGGATGTGCAAACGGCTCCTCCCCCTGCGCCCGCTGCCGCCGCAGAGCCCGCCGCACCCGCGGCGGCGAAGGAATCAGGCGCAGCCGCGTCGGCTGAAACCGCCCCCGAGATACCGTCCGATCTGTTGAAGCGCCTGCTCGCGATCCAGGCTGTCTTGGGGCAGGCCTTCGACGATTTGACCGCCAAGATGCAACAGCAGCCCGATGACGCGGAGTACAGCCGTCTGACTGCGATGCGGGACTGCCTGGGGAACCTGATGGTGGATTACAAAGCCGAGATCGAGCAGGTGCAGGCCGCGGCGCAGCATGCCCAGTCAGCGCAGCAGACCCCGGCGCAACCTTCTCAACCTTAATGAGGCGCGGAAGATCTCCTCTGCCGCTTGTGGCGGCGGCTCCCAGCGTGCGGTGCCTCCCGAAGCTCCGCCGTTCCCCAACCGAGTTTCTTTTTTGACACTGCCCGGCCGCTTGGCTATAGTGGAGGCTTGCCGCTGCGTGACGAGCCGTTGCGCTCGGCGGGGGCTCCCAGAGGGGGGGCTCCGGGCTGCCTTCGCGAAGTCGTTTGCAAGAGTATCAGAGCACTGGCCGGGCTTATGAACCTTCCCAACAGTCTCACACTCTTCCGAATCTTCCTGGTTCCGCTGCTGGTGGTGGTATTGCTGACGCGCTTCCCTAACCGCGCCTACATTGGCATCGCCATCTTTCTGGCGGCGGCTGTGACGGACTGGCTGGACGGCCACCTGGCGCGGCGGCGGCGCCAGGTCACCGCCTTTGGGACGTGGCTGGATCCCATCGCCGACAAGCTGCTGGTGGCGGCCGCCTTCATTGCGCTGGTGGAGATGCAGCTGGCTCCGGCCTGGATGGTCACGATCATCGTCGGCCGCGAGGTGGCGGTCACGGGCCTGCGCAACATCGCGCTGCTGCGCGGTTTCGCCATCGAGGTCAGCCAGTGGGGCAAAGCCAAGATGGCCGTGGAGGTGGTTGCCATTACCGCGCTGATTTTGGGCGAGACCTCGTGGACGTTCGCAATTGTTGGCCGCTGGGCTTTATGGCTGGCCATGGCGCTGGCGCTGTTCTCCGCGACGCAATATTTTCACCGCTTCTGGATTCAAGTAGCCGCTCCCGCGGAGCGCGCCCCGCTGCCTTCTCCCTTGGCCGCTCTGACGGAAGGGCGGAAGGGAAATGTTCCCACTCACCAGTGACGAGAAGCGTTTTCTGCTGGGATTGGCTCGTCAGTCCCTCAGCGCTGCTGTCTGGAAGCAGCGCCCGGATCGTCCCGCGGAACTTCCCTTAGCATTGTACGAGCCAGCGGGTGTTTTTGTGAGCCTGCACCAGCGCGCCGCCACCCAAGAACCGTTGCGCGGTTGCGTGGGTTTCCTGGAGCCGCGCCTGCCGCTCTGGATGGCTGTCTGTGAAGCCGCGGCGGCGGCCGCGCTGCAGGACCCGCGCTTCGGCCCGGTGCGTCCGGAGGAGTTGCCGGTACTGGAGGTGGAGATCTCGGTGCTTTCCGCAAGCTGGCCCATCGATCCGGAGGGCGTCCAGATCGGTCAACACGGCCTGATCGTGACCGAAGGGCATAGCCGGGGCCTGCTGCTGCCGCAGGTGGCCGCCGAGCATCATTGGAGTGCGGAGCAGTTCCTGGAGCAAACCTGCCGCAAAGCCGGGCTGCGGCCCGATGCCTGGCGGCACGGAGCGCAGATCGAAGCGTTTACAGCGGAGGTTTTTGGAGAGATCTCGCTTTTGGCAGAATCCTAGCGCAGCGCGGAGCCTACTCGAGCTCCACCTGGTCGCCCACCACCACCTCGGCGCGGCTGTACGTGATGATGGCGGTGGCGCTGCCCTCTTCGGCCGAGAGCACCATCGCTTCGCCCAGCACCTCGCGGGGAAGAGCCTGCTGCTCTGCCAGAGTGAGTTTGTGAGACTCGCCCACACCCGTGTACGCGGATTCCGGCAGGAACTCGGCGGACGCGCGGCCCAGATCCGTATCGGCGGTGCTCACGTAGCTGCGCACGATGCGCAGGTAGCTGCCCGGCTGCAGTCCTTTGCCGGTTCCCAGGTTCAGGTAGACGATCCTGCCCTCGCCCACTTCCTGAGCGAAGTCCTTAGCCGCCGCGATCATGCCCGCTGTCCCGCCGGAGGCTTCGGCGAAACGCGCGGTCATCTTGGGCGATTTGTAAGGATGCGCTGTCTGCGGCTGCAACGGAACGGCAATGTCCCCGGTGTGGGCTGGTTCGCAGGACTTCACAATCTTCGCAGTGGCGCTGCGGTCGTGCAGAGCTTCCACTTCAATCCGGGCAATCTGGGCATAGAGCGTGCCGAGCCCCGCCACCATATCTTTTTGGCCTTGAAACGCCTCTTGGCGGTTGATGTCCCGCATGGGGCGCAGCAGCATGTACTGCCCGCCGGGCGAGGCGATGGCGTCGCGGCCGTGGTCCAGATACACATAGTCGCCGGCGGCAAACTCGTTCTTCAGCCCGGCCTCCTCGCTGCTGAGGACTTTCAGCCCGTTCATCACCTGGTGCGTGAAGAAGCCCGCGCAGTAGAGGTCGGAATCGCTTGGCGCCGTCTGGGCAAGCAGAAACGCCGGAACCGCTAGCACCGCGGCGGCCCCCAGCAAGAACCGATTGAGCAACGTCTGACGCATAGTCCACCACCCCACTATCCCGGCCGTCTGCAGCAATGCCGTGGAAGATTACCCAGTTCAAGCTATCAAAGCTTCCAAACGGGTGTCAAATGCAAAGCCCTGGGCCCTGTGACTGCAAAGGCACACCAGCCCAAAGCAATGGGGTTACGCTCTCGGCATCCGTGAAGGCAAATTCACTTGACCGCCTTTGCTCTTCCGCGCATCATAGTTTTCAGAGCGTTTTCAGAGCAGCCTGCAGGAGAACAACGCGTTTGCACTGACGTTCGCTTTAGCTGTCAGGCAGGAGGAGCCTCCTATGAAAGTTTCCACGATTCTGTTCGCTTTGCTATTGATGAGCGGCTGGGCCGCCGTGGGCTCGGCCGACGTGATGATCTTGAAGACCGGCCAAGCCATCTCCGGCAAGTTCCAGGGCGGGGACCCCACCGGCGTCACCTTCCTGGTGGATGGACAGTACCGGCGCTACGACCTCACGGAAATCCAAAGCATCACCATCGCGCCGATGCCGCCTACCCCGGAGCCGGCTCCGACCTACTCTTCGGGGCGCAGCGGGACCATGCCTAGGAGCGGCAGCACCGGCAACTACGGTGGCGCTCCCGCAGCGCCATACCCCAGCAGCGGCGGGGGAACCTATAGCAGCGCATCATCCCAAGCCGCGCCACCGAGCCTCGGCATCACCCTCGGAGCCGGCACCGTCATCACCGTGCGTATGATTGACACGGTGGATTCCTCGGTCCATCAGACCGGCCAGACCTTCCGCGCCTCCCTCGATGAGCCCCTGATGTTCAACAGCCGCGTGATCGCTCCCCGCGGCGCGGACGTTACCACCAAGCTGGTCAACGTGGAAGAGGCAGGCCGCATCCAGGGCCGCTCGGAGCTGGCCCTGGTCCTCTATGACGTGACCATCAACGGGCACAAGTATGAGATTTCGACCGAGGAAGTCACCCAAAGCGGGGCTTCCCGCGGCACGCAGTCGGCGCAGCGCATCGGCGGTTTGACCGTCTTGGGCGCTGTGATCGGCGCGATTGCTGGCGGCGGGAAGGGCGCCGCGCAGGGCGCCGCGGCGGGAGCTGGTGCGGGCACCGCCATTCAGGTCATGACCCACGGCGAAAAGGTGCAGATACCGGCCGAATCCCGGCTGGAGTTCACTCTCTCCAGTCCTGTCGCGTTGTGACGAGCCATCACGAATCAACCGGAGCCACGGCGACTCTGCTCGCCGTGGCCTTTTCTTTTCGGCGTCTCGGAAGGGGCGCGGTGAGTTCATGGCACGTACCGAGCCGCGCGCGTTAGCAAGCGGTCCCCGCTTCTTACTTTCATGAATCAGCCACTAAACGGCCTGCGCTGCGGCATCGGCTACGACACGCACCGGCTGGCCGATGGCCGCAAGCTGGTGTTGGGCGGCGTGGAGATTCCCTCTCCGCGCGGCCCCGTGTCGCACTCCGACGGCGACGTGCTCTCCCACGCCATTGCCGACGCCCTGCTCGGCGCGGCCGGCCTGGGCGACCTGGGCCGCCGCTTCCCCGATACCGACCCGCAGTGGAAGGGCGTCAGCAGCCTCGTCTTCCTGGAAACCATCCGGCGGCTTCTGGCCGCAGAGAAGCTGCGCATCCAGAACATTGACAGCGTCGTCGTGCTGGATGAGCCGAAGCTTTCGCCTTAT
>JBGPJR010000143.1:0-5501 GCA_041485545.1 Terriglobia bacterium | reverse complement strand
ATACGGGTGGCGTACGGCATCAAGTCGTGGCGCACGCGCAGCGCCATCACCACTTCTTCCAGCGAGGCGTTGCCGGCGCGTTCGCCGATTCCGTTGATGGTGCACTCCACCTGCCGCGCTCCGCTGGCCACGGCAGCGAGCGAATTGGCCACGGCCAGGCCCAGATCATCGTGACAATGGACGCTCAACGTAGGCCCCGTGCCGACGGCCTCGCGGACCTGCCGGATGATCTCGGCATACTCGTGCGGCATGGTGTAGCCGACCGTGTCCGGAATGTTCAGCGTCGTGGCTCCGGCCTCCACCGCCGTGCGGAAGGCCTCGCACAGATAGCTTCGGTCGCTCCGCGTGGAGTCCTCGCAGGAAAACTCCACGTCTTCCACGTAGCTCCGCGCCAGGCCGACCGACTGCGCAATCTGGTCCAGCGCTTGCTGGCGCGTCAGGCGCAGTTTGTGTTCCAGGTGGATGTCAGAGGTGGCAAGAAAAACATGAATGCGGGAACGTTTGGCGGGTTCCAGGGCCCGGGCGGCCCGTTCGATATCAGCCCTCGCGGCGCGCGCGAGGGCCGCTACGGTGACGTCCGGCCCCGTCTGCGCGGCTACCTGCCGCACCGCATCGAAGTCCCCCTCGGAGGCAATCGGGAAGCCGGCTTCCAGAACGTCCACGCCCAGCTGTTCCAGCTGCCGGGCCATGCGCAGCTTTTCCGCCGTATTCATGCTGCAGCCGGGCGACTGTTCCCCATCCCGCAGCGTGGTGTCGAAGATCCTGACTCTGTCTTCCGGCACGCTCACCTCCCGCTCGATCGGGCTTACGTGACGATCCCTTCTTCGACCTTGGCGAAGCTGCACACACCTGCCGCTCACGCCAAGCCTGGCTCAGTATAGCAGAGGGGGCCGGTCAGGGCAAATTTATACTTCTATATTTAATATAAATTCTGTTAATATCGGGCACCGGCGAACTGCCGGGCCGTGGCGACGCAGGCAGCGGGTCAATTTCGCTGTCCCGGCATGCTTTCACGACCGGCAGGATCACCCGCCCAGGCCAAACCGCGACGAGCGGCCGAGCGAGAAGCGCAGAGGCTGGACGCAGTCCTATGGAACTCTCCCAACTCAGTATTTTTCTCATGGTCGCCTCGGAGAAGAGCTTCTCGCGCGCCGCCCAGAAGCTGTCGCGGACGCAGCCAGCCGTGAGCCTGGCCATCCAGCGTCTGGAGGCCGAACTGGGCGAAAAATTACTCGACCGTTCGCTCAAGGGCGGCACGCTGACCGACGCCGGCAAGATTGTCCTGGAGTACGCGCAGAAGTTCGAAAACACCCGCCGGGAGCTGAAGAACGCGCTGACGGAGCTGCGCAACCAGCACACCGGCCGGCTCATTATCGGGGCCAATGAAAGCGGCGCGCTCTACTTGCTGACGCACCTTCGCCGCTTTCGCGAGCTCTATCCCGGCGTCAAGATCGAGGTGCGGCGGTCACTCTCTCGCAACATCCCCACCGAGATCCTGGACAACTCCCTCGATCTGGGCGTGGTCAGCTACCGCCCGGGAGACCGCAACCTGCACTCCACGGTCATTTACCACGATGCCGTGGCGTTCATTGTGCACCCTCAGCACCGCTTCGCAGGACAAAAAACCATTTCCATCCGGGACCTGGCGAAAGAGACGATCATCGCGCATAACATCGCCTCACCTTACCGCCAGATGGTGCTGGATGCCTTTCAAAAGCATCGCGTGCCGCTCAAAATGGACATCGAGATGCCCACCGTGGAGACCATCAAAAAGATGGTGGAGAGCGGCATGGGCGTGGCTTTTGTACCGCGCATGTGCGCCCAGTCCGAGATGGCCACGGGCCGTCTGGTGGAAGTTCCCGTGCGGGAGCTGCCAGTGGCCCGCAAGATTCATCTGGTGTATCCGGCGCGCCGGCACCTGTCGCACGCCGCGCGCGCTTTTCTGGATTTGGTCAAAGACTCCGCGAACGGGTAGGCCGGTCTTTCCAAGAAACACCTAGGCGGGCGCATGGGTAGCCGCCGACTTGCGCCCCCGCACTTTCGTGCTGCTGTGTTCCGACAGTAACGAGAGAATGTGGTCGAACAGGTCCGGCGTCCACTCTTCCACATGGGCCATCAGCTCGTCGCGGACCGCGCGAAACACCTGCAACCTCTTTTCCTCGGACCCTCGCGCCGCAGCCGGGTCGCGGAGGCGCCAGTGCAACCGCTTGGCACGTCCTGGAAACACGGGACAGCTCTCTTTCGCGTCCTCGCACAGCGTGATGACCCAGTCAAATGGCTCCGACAGGAACCGCTCCACAGATTTGGATTCCTGCGCGGCGATGTCCACGCCGATCTCTTCCATGCATCGCACCGCCAGCGGATGCACCGGCCGCGGAGCGGTGCCCGCACTGGCCACTTCCAGCACGTCGCCACCCAGATGACGCAACAGTCCTTCCGCCATCTGAGAGCGGCAGGAATTCCCCGTGCAAAGAAACAGGACCTTCAGCGGCAACATACTCGACCCATACCCATCCAACGCATCGCGAGCGCCTGGGTTAGATTGCGGCGATGCACCTTAGTCTAGCGCGCCCGGGGGCGCGGGTCAAAAAAGAACGGAGGGAACTCCGCACATGCTCGATGCAGTGGGCTGAGAAACTCTACGCGCGGGAGCGCAGGGCGCGGCCTTCACCAGAAGCGACGGCGTGTTCCAGCAGCGCCAAGGCGGCGGGTTCGTTGTGCACCGACGGCAGCAGGTCGAAGCCCCCGGCGGCCACCACGTCGCTCCACTCGTCCACTATCGCAACCAGCCCCTCAGCTTTCTGTTCGCTCGGCCGGCTGACGATGATAACGGGAAGCTCGGGATAGACCGCGCCAATCCTCTCCAACGCCTCGCGCCAGGTTCCGCAGTAAAACCGCCCGTCGCAAAACACTACGTCGAAGGCGCTGCTGGCCAGCAGACTCAGCGCGTGTGGAAGGTCGTCGGCAGAGGTGAGCCGGGCGGACCGGCTCAAGGTCTGGCGTAGCGGCGCCAGGCGGGGCGCGTCGTCGCCCAACAACAGAACTCGGGGTCGTTCTTGCATGGTCCATTCTCCTGATTCGCTTTGTTCTCACTCCCAGCGTAACGGTTGACAATGGACGGCGCATAGCCACATAATTTGGGCGGCTTTCATTCTCCAAAAACAAATGAAACATTCTATTAACATTCTATTGTGCGCACTACATCGCGGGGGGCACGCGGAGGGAGGGGAAGCGTGGAGTTCTACCAGCTGGAATACCTGTGCGCCGTAGCGGACCGCGGCGGCTATAACCAGGCGGCGCGGCACCTCTACCGCGTGCCGAGCGCCGTCAAGCGCGGCGTGGCGCTGCTGGAAGCAGAGGTGGGCGTACCCCTGCTGCGGCGCGAGGGCCGCGCCGTGCGGCTCACCGAGGAGGGCCAGGAGTTCGTCCGTTGGGCGCGCTCCGCCGTAGCCAGCCGCACGGAAGTGATGGATCGCATCCGCAAGAAGGGCCCCTTGCGAGGGCGGGTGGTCGTCGTAGCCGGGCAGGCCATTCTGAGCAAGAAACTGCCACGCCTGCGGGTCTTCATGAACCAGCACCCCGAGGTGGAGATCCTGATTCTGCGCCGCCGCGGCTTTGAGATTGGCCGCCTGATCGAACAGGGTGAGGCGGACTTCGGCTATCTGCCGCTGGAGCACTGCCCCGCCACGCTGCACTGGCATCGCTCGGTGGAACTGCGCATGCTGCTCGCCGTGCCCAAGCGCCATCCCCTGGCTCGCAAGCGCTCCATCACGCTCGCCGACCTCAGCCAGGTCCCGCTGATTCTGCCTGACCGCGAAGCCTCCTCCGGCCGGCGCATCCACCGCGCCTTTCAGGAAAAGGGACTGGAATACCGCACGCTGGTGGAAACGGGCGACTCCCGCCTGCTGCTCGGCTTTGTGCGCGCAGGGCTAGGTATCTCCGTCTTGCAGGAGCAGGAAATCAGCCGCGACGCGAAACGCGAGCTGAAGATTGTGGATGCCGACCACCTGTTCGGCAAGCAGGTGGAGGGCATTGCCTGGCGCAAGCGCGGCTATCTGCCCGAGGCGGCCCGTGCCTTAATGGCGGCGCTGGAGCCCGAAGCGCATCCCCCCACTGGAACCACTGGAAACTAGACAACGCCACGTCGCATCAACGACGGGCTCCGGCCAAATCTCCCAAGTACTCCCAGAATCGGCTCACGGCGCGGATGCCGTCATAGAAATTGGGGAGATAGAACTTCTCGTTGGGCGAGTGCAGCCGGTCATCGGGCAGACCAAAACCCATCAGCACGACGGGCACATCGAGCGAGTCCTGGAAGCGCGCCACCACGGGAATGGAGCCCCCGGAGCGGATATACACAGTGGGTTTGTGGAACGTCTCGGCGAGCGCGCGCGACGCTGCTTGCACAAAAGGATGCGCGGGCGACATGAGGATGGGCTCTGCCATGCTGAGCAGCCGCACCTCCACGCGCAGACCCGGCGGCGTGAGCCGCTCGATCTGTTTCCGATAGGCCTCCAGAATCTTTGCCGGATCCTGGCGCGGCGCCAGGCGCATGCTCACTTTTACGGTTGCCTTGGCCGGAATCACGGTCTTGGCCCCATCCCCCTGGAATCCGCCGACGAAGCCGTGGACTTCCAGTGTGGGCCGCGCCCAGAGGCGCTCCAGTACTCCGTAGCTCTCTTCGCCCACCAGGCTGGATGAGCCGACCTCTTTACGCAAGAACTCTTGCTCATCGAACGGCAGCCGCTTCCAGGATTCTTTCTCTTCGGGCGACGGCGCTTCCACGGCATCGTAGAAGCCGGGAATCTCAACGCGCCCGCCGGGGGAGACCAACTGTGCGAGGATGCGCGCCAGTCCCAGCAGCGGGTTGGGCGCCGCGCCCCCGTAGATGCCCGAGTGCAGGTCCTGCGCCGCCCCGGTGGCGATCAACTCCGTGTACACGAGGCCCCGCAAGCCGACGCACAGCGTGGGCAGCCCCGCCGCGAACATTTCCGTGTCCGAGACCAGCGCCACATCGCACGCCAGCGGCTGCGGGTGGTCGCGCACATAGCGGTCCACCGAAGCGCCGCCAATCTCCTCTTCTCCTTCGATGAGGAACTTCACATTGACCGGCAGGATACCGCGCACAGCCAGCATCGCTTCGGCGGCCTTGACGTGGATGTACATCTGCCCTTTGTCGTCGGCAGCGCCGCGCGCGTAGAGGTTCTGCTCGCGGATGGACGGCTCAAAGGGCGGCGTGATCCATTCCTCCAGCGGGTCGGGGGGCTGCACATCGTAGTGCCCGTAGCACAGCACGGTCGGTTTGCCCGGGGCGCCCAGCCACTCGCCGTAGACCAGCGGGTGCCCCTCCGTGTTGATGCGCTGGACGTTGCCTATCCCCGCGGCGCGGAGTTGCCGGGCCACAAAGTCGCAGGCCCGCTCGATGTCCGGGCGGTGGTTGGGAAGCGTGCTGACGCTCGGAATCCTCAGGAAGTCTTGCAGCTCCTCCAGGAGCCGGTCCT
>JBGPJR010000142.1:0-5521 GCA_041485545.1 Terriglobia bacterium | reverse complement strand
GGTGACCGTGCGCGCCGAGGTTCCTGGTTTTGCAGCCAAGGAACTGGAGGTAAGCCTGGAGCCGCGCCGCCTCACGATTACGGGCAAGCGGGAAACGAAAGAGGAGCGTAAGGAGAAGAAGACTCTCTACACGGAGTGCCTTAGCGACCAACTGCTGAGGGTCGTTTCTCTGCCCGCGGCCGTTGACGCTGAAAAGGCTCAGGCGACGCTGAAAGATGGCGTGCTCGAACTGCGGATGCCGAAAGCCGCTTCTGCCAAGAAGGTGCCCGTCAGCGTGGCGCAAACGTAAAGACGCGACCTCGCAGGCCGCTCGGCCAGTCCCTGGCGAGGCGCTGCCGCGCTGTTGAGCCCGGTTCGCTCGGATCTATTGACTCCCCAACATAGCGCGGGGCATAATCTTAGTGCGCTCGCTCCCGTTCTGCTTCGAAGACGGCAAAGCCGCTGGTGGGCCGGTCTTCCGCTCTTCGCTTTGAGCCGAACCAGTTTCTCCCCCTCCGATTGCGCGTAGTTTCGCTCGACACGGGAGAAAGGCTTCCTCCAATGACTCGGCTCCGGAAGTTGGCACTCATCACGTCAGCCTGGGGATGTTTGCTCGCGGCCGCGCGTCCCGCCATGGCGCAAGCCGTCTGCACGGTGTCGAGTCAGGTGGCGCCAGTACGTTCCGAAGGACTGGCGGAAGTGCTCGGTTCGATGGCATTCGCCTGTACTGGAGTGGCAGCCAGCCCGGCCTCCATCACGGTCACGCTCAGCGGCGCGCCACTGGCTCCAAGCGCTCTCGTCCCGGACAATCTCACGAGCTTTCCTTTGCCGGCCCTGACCTCCACGGCGGCTTTTGCCGTCGGTCCCGTGGTGACGTTCGGCGCAACCTCGGTCACCTTCGGCTACACCCCTTCGGCAGGCGCGCAGACCTTCCTTCTCTCCGGATTGCGCGCCAACGTTGCCGCCTCCGGCCTTCCGGTGGGCGGGCAGATCACTGCTACGCTCTCCACTTCCGCGCTGACGCTGACCCGCGTCACCGCGTCAATAGGAATCGTGGCAAACGGCCTGGGAGTTGGCAGCGGTTTCCCGGACAGTCCTCTGAACATCTTTGTCTGCTCGCAGGCTGTTCCCACGCCGGCTGGCGCACCGGACACTGTGGCCGGCAATCCAGATCCTTCTGTGCTGGCCGCCAACTCTTTGCGCGTGCGCTTTGTAGAGGGCTTCCCGAGCGCTTTTGTCACCGCAGCAAACGAAGATGCCCGCAACGGCGGCCTGCAGGGAACGCGCTTCCGAATTTTGCTGACGGGTATCCCGAGCGGCATTGTTCCCTACGCACCTAGAGCCATCGGGCCTACGAGCCTGGCCGCCACGGGAGCAGTCACGCCGGGCGCCACGGCGCTGCGGAGGGTGGATGCTGCCAATGCGGATGGCTCGGGCGGAACCGTTCTCGCAGACGTGCCGAACCAGTTCGACAAGATTCGGGTCAGTGGCGGTATCGCCACGATCTTTTACGAAGTGACCGCGGACAGTCCGCAGACCCTCGATACCATCACACTGTTCATCGCTCTTACCAGCGACGGCACGCTGACCCCCGGCATTGTCAACGAGGCGATCAGCCTGGCGCCGCTCGGTCCCAGCCCGGCGGCTCCGGCGCGGCCCCAGTTCGCGCTGTCGACCGCCATGTCGTTCAGCGCCTCCGCCCTGACGTTTGTCTCGATCGTTGGCACCACTCCTGCAGTGCAAGGCCTCCAGGTAAGCAATTCCGGTGTTGGCGTGCTGCACTGGACGGCCACCATCAGCTCCATTACTGGAGGAGACTGGCTGACGCTTTCCCCGAGCAGCGGCACAGGCGGCACGGAGTTGCTGGCATCGGCCACCAGCGCCGCCCTCCCCGTGGGCACTTACAGCGCGTCCATTACATTTGCCTCCGCCGAGGCCGTCAACAGCCCGCAGACGGTGCCGGTGATGCTCGTGGTGCTTCCCACGCCCGCGCTTGACCTCTTCCCTTCGGAGATGCATTTCCACGGCACGCCGACGAGCCATCCCGATCCGCAGCTGTTGTGGATCGCCAGCAACGTTGCACCGACAAACTGGACCACAGCCGCCGAGACCGCAGCCGGGGGCGCCTGGCTGAGTGTGTCTCCCGCTTCCGGCGCAGGCAACGCCTTCGCGACGATTCGTGTGGACACGACCGGCCTCGCTGTCGGCCGCTACGAAGGCCGCATTGTTGTGTCGTCGAATGACGTGCCGAACAGCCCTCAGATCCTCCCCGTTTTTCTGACCGTCGAGGGAGCCGAAATCGGCCTGCGGCCCGCTTCCTTACAGTTCACGACTTCCGCGGAAGAAAATCCAGCGCCTCAGACGTTCACCGTGGAGAATGCCGGAGCCGGTGTACTCGGTTGGGCGGCCAGCACGTCCACGCAGTCGGGGGGCAACTGGCTTTCCGTTAGCCCGGCCGCGGCCGTGGCTCCCTCCACCGTGGCAGTAACGGTCAGCACCCAAGGACTCGCGCCGGGCACCTATCAGGGTACTGTGAGCGTCGCAGCGATTCCCTCGGTGGCTTCTGCAAACAGTCCTCAGCTCCTCGGCGTCTCCTTGGTGATCGGCGCACCAGCCGCGCCCAGGATCGATCAAATCTTGAATGCGGCCAGCTTTTCCTCTGAAGCCATCAGTCCCGGCCTGATCGCCGCGCTGTTTGGCGCAGGTCTGGCTTCGACCACCGCTGTCGCGACTTCCTCGGCGGGTCTTCCTACCAGCCTGGCTGACACGCAGGTGTTGGTTAACGGCTTCCCCGCCCCGCTGTTTTTTGTCTCGTCGCGCCAGATCAATTTTCTGGTCCCCGTAGATCTCTCCGGCTCCAGCGCTGAGATTGTGGTTGTCTCCGGCGGAATCCGCGGAGCGGCAAAGTCCGTGAGGGTTGCGCCGGAAACGCCGGGCATCTTCACGGTCCCCCCAGGGGGACAAGGTGCGATTGTGAACGAAGACGGAACGCTCAACTCAGCCGGCAATCCGGCGCAGTCTGGCTCCGTGGTACAGATCTATGCCGCGGGCCTCGGCGTCGTCGGCCCACAACCTTCGAGCGGGCAGCCAGCCGCTACTTCTCCGCTGAGCCGGACCAAGCAGTCTCCGCTGGTGTGGATCGGCGGCGTCTCAGCGGAGGTGTTGTATTCCGGTCTCGCGCCGGGCTTCGTAGGCCTTTATCAGATCAACGCCAAGATACCTCCCTCGGCGCCGTCTGGCAGCGCCTGGCCTCTTCAGGTGCAAATCGGAGCGGGCAGCAGCAACGTCGTGACGATTGCGATTCACTAACCCGGCCTCACGAGTCTGCGCCGGAGTCGCTCGCTTGCCGGTGAACCTTGCATCCGCGCCGTGCCTCCGCTAGATTGGTTCGCAGAGGAGAGCGATCACCGGAAACGCTGTGCACACCCCTGTGACCCAAGGGACCTTGCCCCGCTCTGCCGTTGCGGGGCGCCTGGAAACAGCCGCCGCTCTGCTCGCCGGTCTTTCTGCTGTTGCGGTATTGTTCTCCATCGCCGCGTCGCAAATTTTGCTGGGCGCGGCGTTGCTCACGCTTCTCCTGTCGCGACGGTTGTTGTTCTTCCCGCCACAGCTTGGCTGGCCGCTGCTCGCCTTTGGCGGATGGACGCTCCTGGCCACCGCGTTTTCGAGCGATCCCGCCGCCGGTCTGCCACAAGTGCGAAAACTGTTTGTCCTGACCCTGGTCTTGGTCATCTGCAACGCCTTCCAGAAGCATGCGCAACTCTGGCACACGATCCAGGGAGTCCTGATTGGGGGAACGGTTGCCGCCGGTTATGGCCTAGTCCAGTTCGCGCAGGACTATTGGCGCATCCAAAGGGAAGGCCTGCCGTTCTACGACGCCTACGTGGTGCACCAGATCACAGGCTTCATGAGCCACTGGATGACCTTCAGCGGGGAGCTGATGCTGGTGTCGGCGCTCCTAGTCTCTCTCTTGCTATTTGGCGACGGCAGCCTGAGCAGGCTCTGGGGCTGGTTTGGCGTTGGAGTGATGGCACTCGCGCTCCTGGCTGCTTTCACGCGCGGCATCTGGCTGGCAACGCTGCTGGGCCTGACGTATCTGGTCTATTCCTACCGCAAATGGATCGTCCTGCTGGTCCCGGCGGGCGTGTTATTGATGTTCCTACTGTCGCCTTCCTGGCTGCAACACCGCGAAGAGTCCATCCTGCAGCCCACAACGGACTCCTCCAGCATGTCGAGAATCGTAATGGCGCGAACCGGCTTGGCCATGATTGCGGCGCATCCAATCCTCGGGCTAGGGCCGGAGCGGGTCGCGGCGGAATTTCCGCGTTATGCACCGCAAACGGCTTTGCCTGCGGCCTGGTACGGGCACTTGCATAACACCTTTCTGCAACTGGCTGCAGAGAGGGGCATCCCGTGTCTGCTCATTTTATTATGGCTATTTATTAATGTGCTACGAGATGGCAAGAGGCGGGCTCTGGAGGCGGATCACCGGCTGCGGGCGCTGGGCGCTGCCGCCGTAGCCAGCACCATCGCGCTGATGGTTGGCGGACTGTTCGAATACAACTTCGGCGACTCGGAGGTGCTCATGCTGTACCTGTTCGTGATTTCCCTTCCGTTTGCCTGGGAGAGATGCCGACAATCTCCCGAGCCATGAGCGAAGTCCTGCGAGAGGAATTCAACCGCTGGGCGACGAGCGGCCGCGCTGCGTCGCTGGAAGCGCATCATCGCCCGCTGGTCGAACAGATACTCCCGTTGATGCAGATTCAGGCACGCGACCGCATTCTGGAAATCGGTTGCGGCGAAGGCTGGGCCTGCCGCCTGCTGGCGAACATCGCATCCGAGGGACTGGTGGTGGGCCTGGACGTTTCCGACGAGATGATTCGAAACGCGCGAGCCAAGTCCGCGGCTCAGGAGAATCTCCTTTTGGTCTGGGCGGGCGCGGAGCAGATTCCTTGGCAGGAAAATTACTTCACCCACATTCTGAGCGTGGAGTCGTTCTACTACATTGAAAACCCCGAGCGCGCGTTACAGGAGATGTATCGCGTGCTGGAGCCGGGAGGCTCGGTCTGGATTCTGAATCATCTGGCGAAGGAAAATGAGCTGTCCCTGCGCTGGATTCCCGAACTCCACATTCCTGTACAGTTGTTCAGCGCGGAGGAATACGCAGAGTTGCTTGCGCGCTGCGGCTTCCAGGAGTTTGCCCACCGGATGATCCCGGATCACACTCCCGAAACTCGAACGATCTACTCCATTCTGAAGACTCCCGATGAGCGCCGCCGTTTCCGCGAGCTTGGCGCGCTGCTGCTCTGCGCCCGCAAGCCGGCGGAGTGAGTTTCTCTCTTCAGTACGTTGCGGCTATGCGGCGGCTTGCTTGTAATCGCAGTCGGCGGTGGGGCACTCGACGGAGATGTCGCCGGCCTTGCTGGTTTTTTCCACCAGGTAGGGTGAGTGGCACTGCGGGCAGGGCCGCGCAACCGGTTTATTGCGCAGGCTGAACTTGCATTTGGGATAGCGGTTGCAACTATAGAACTTTCCGCGCCGC
>JBGPJR010000141.1:0-5538 GCA_041485545.1 Terriglobia bacterium | reverse complement strand
CCACATCGGCAAGAACACGCGCAGCACCATCGTGTCGAAGGGCATTTCGGCCGGGCACGGTATGAACACCTACCGTGGCATGGTGAAAATTCTCAAGAACGCCGCGGGGGCGCGCAACTATTCGCAGTGCGACTCGCTGCTGATCGGCGACCTGTGCAGCGCGCACACCCACCCGTATCTGGAAGTGAAGAACTCCACCGCGCAGGTGGAGCATGAAGCCACCACCTCGAAAATCGGCGAGGACCAGATTTTCTACCGCCAGCAGCGCGGGGTTTCTCAGGAGGACGCCGTTTCCATGATCGTCAACGGCTTTGCGAAACAGGTGCTCCGGGAGCTGCCCATGGAATTTGCCGTAGAGGCCCAGAAGCTGCTGGGCGTGAGCCTGGAAGGCAGCGTCGGCTAAAGGAGAGATGCAGAGTGCAACCGAGTATGCTCAAGATTGAAAACCTGGTGGTCAATTCCGGCGACCGGGAGATTCTGAAGGGCGTGGACCTGGAGGTCCGCGCCGGGGAAGTACATGCCATCATGGGGCCGAACGGCTCGGGCAAGAGCACCCTGGCGCAGGTGCTGACCGGCCGCGACGTCTACCAAGTGCGACAGGGCACCGTGTTGTATGAGGGGCAAGACCTGCTCGGCATGAAGCCGGAGGAGCGGGCCCGCGCCGGCATCTTCATGGCGTTTCAGTACCCGGTGGAGATTCCCGGCGTGAACAACATCTATTTCCTGCGGGCGGCGCTCAACTCCGTGCGCAAGGCGCAGGGACTGGAGGAGCTGGACGCCATCGACTTTCTGGGCCTGGCCAAGAAAAAGATGGAGCTGCTCGAGATGGACCCGGGGCTGCGCGAGCGCGCCGTGAACGTGGGTTTTTCCGGCGGCGAGAAGAAACGCAACGAGATTTTTCAGATGGCGGTCTTGGAGCCCAAGCTGGCCATTCTGGATGAGACCGACTCCGGCCTGGACATTGACGCGCTGCGCGTGGTGGCCGGCGGCGTGAACGCCATGCGTGCCAAGGACCGCGCCATTATTGTGGTCACCCACTATCAGCGGCTGCTGAACTACATTGTGCCGGATTTTGTGCACGTGCTGCTGAACGGCCGCATGGTCAAGTCCGGCGGCAAGGAGCTGGCGCTGGAGCTGGAAGAAAAGGGCTACGCCTGGCTGGAGGATCAGCTGGTCGGCGCGCCAGCGGCGGGTTAAGAGGTGGAACAGCGCATGATGAATGTGATGGAGACGGAAGACATCTACCGCGCGGCCTTTCGCGAGCGGGAGAGCCAGCTGGCGCGGCAGGAACCGGACTGGCTCCTGGAAACGCGTCAGCAGGCCATGGAGGCTTTCGGCGATCTGGGATTCCCGCAGCCACACGATGAGGACTGGCGTTTTACGAGCGTCGCTCCCATCACCAGCGTCCCGTTCCAGCCAGCCGGACGCGACAGCATCCATTGCGCCGTGGAGTTGATGGAAACGGCTTTCCTGCCAGATCCTCTGGCAGCGCGGTTGGTGTTCATCAACGGGCTCTTCAGCCCCCAGTTCACCAAGATATCCGAGTTGCCGGCCGGGGTTCAGGTGGGCAGCCTGGCCAGCGCGCTGGCAAAATCCGACGGCTGGCTGCGCCCGTATCTGGCGCGCTCGGCCGACTACCGGCGCCATGCTTTTACCGCTTTGAACACGGCGCTTTGGGAGGACGGGGCTTACGTGCACTTGCCGAAAGGAACCCGCCTCACCCGCCCGATTCATCTGGTCTTTGTGTCGGCGGCAAAGGCGGAGCCGCTGGTCTGTTATCCTCGAACGCTGGTCGTGGCGGAGCCGGACACGGAGGCCACGCTCGTCGAGAGCTATGTGGGACTGGACAGCGGCGTGTGCTTCTCCAATGCGGTGACCGAGGTGGTGGCCGGGGAGAACGCCGTGCTGGATCATTACCGGCTGCAGCGCGAAAATGCCCGGTCGTTCCACATCGGGACCCTCCAGGTGTATCAGAGCCGCAGCGCACAGTTCACCTCCTGCTCCGTGTCGCTGGGCGGAGCCCTGGTGCGCAACGAGATCAACGCCGTGCTGGACGCTCCCGGCGCGGTGTGCACACTGAACGGGCTGTTTCTGGGTCTGGGACACGAACACGTGGACAACCACACCTCCATCGATCACGCCAAGCCCCACGGTTCCAGCCGTCAGCTTTATAACGGCATCCTGGGAGGCGAGTCCGCGGCCGTATTCCACGGGGGGATTCTGGTGCGGCCCGACGCGCAGAAAACGGACGCCATTCAGAGGAACCGCAATCTGCTGCTGTCCCCCGACGCCACCATTGACACCAAGCCGCAGCTCGAGATTTTTGCGAATGACGTGCGCTGCACGCACGGAGCCACCGTCGGCCAGATGGATCCCGAGGCGCTGTTTTATCTCTGCTCACGCGGGGTCGGCCGCGAGCAGGCGCGGGAAATGCTGATCCACGCCTTTGCGGCGGAAATCCTGGAACGAATCCGTCCCGACGGAGTGCGCGCCTGGGTCGCGGAGGCCCTCCGCGTGCGGCTCGCGAACGGCCGCACATAGTTTGGGCCGTTGAACTAAAGGCAGAAGAAAAGGGAAGAAGAAAAGGGGACGATCCGATGGCAACTGTTGAGACCAGCAAGCCAGCACGCCCCGCCGCGACGACGGCGCCGCCGCTCGACGTGCACAAAATTCGCGCAGACTTTCCCGTCTTGCAGCAGCTCGTCTACGGCAAGCCCCTGATCTATCTGGACAACGCCGCCACGGCGCAGAAGCCCCGCGTGGTGCTCGATGCCATCAACCGCTTCTACGGCGAGCAGTGCGCCAACGTGCATCGTGGCGTGCACCGGCTGAGCCAACTGGCCACGGACGAGTACGAGGGCAGCCGGGCTAAGATCCAGCGCTTCATCGGAGCCGCCGCCTCGCGCGAGATCGTCTTCGTCCGCGGCGCCACGGAAGCCATGAACCTGGTAGCCTCCAGCTTTGCGCAAAAGTTCATCCAGGAGGGGGATGAGGTCTTGATTACGGGCCTGGAGCACCACTCCAACATCGTGCCCTGGCAGTTCGTGCGCGATCAGCGGGGCGCCAAGTTGCGGGTAGCGCCCATCAACGATGCCGGCGAGGTGCTGTTGGACGAATTTGAAAAGCTGCTCACGGACCGGACGAAGATCGTGGCCGTAAGCCACGTGTCGAACGCGCTGGGCACCGTGGTCCCCATCCGGGAGATCATCCGGATGGCGCACGCGCGCAACGTGCCGGTGCTGATCGATGGCGCGCAAGCTCTTCCCCATTGTCGCGTCAACGTGCAGGAGCTGGATTGCGACTTCTACGCCTTCTCCGGCCACAAGCTCTACGGCCCCACGGGTGTCGGCGTACTGTATGGCAAGGCGCGCTGGCTGGAAGCCATGCCACCCTACCAAGGCGGCGGCGACATGATCCGCGAGGTGACGTTTGAGAAGAGCAGCTACAACACCTTGCCCTACAAGTTCGAGGCCGGCACGCCGAACATCGCGGGCGGGATCGGACTCGGTGCGGCCATCGATTACCTCGAAAGCGTGGGCATGGAACGCATCGCGGCCTATGAGCACGAGCTGCTCGAGTACGCCACGGAGCGGGTCCAGGGAATCCCTGGTCTGCGGATCATCGGCACGGCGCGGGAGAAGGCAGGCGTACTTTCCTTCGTGATGGAATACGCCCACCCACACGACGTTGGGTCCATTCTGGATCGCGATGGGATCGCCGTGCGCGCGGGACATCATTGCGCCATGCCGGTGATGGACCGCTTCGGAATCGCCGGAACGACGCGCGCGTCCTTCGCTTTTTACAACACGTTTGAAGAAGCGGACGCTTTGGCTGCATCGCTGCGCAAGGTGCAGGAGGTGTTTGGCTGATGTCCGACGTGAAAGACCTTTATCAAGAGCTGATCGTGGACCACAGCAAGCGCCCGCGCAATTTCGGGACGCTGGAGCAGGCGGACCACGAGGCCACGGGCCATAATCCGCTCTGCGGCGACAAGGTCACCGTCTACGTGAAGGTGGAAGACGGCGTGGTGCAGGACGTCCATTTCCAGGGAGTGGGCTGCGCCATCTCCACGGCCTCCGCTTCGCTGATGACCGAGCGCATCAAAGGCAAGCCGGTGGCGGAGGCGGAAGCGCTCTTTAAAGAGTTCCACGACCTGGTCACCACGGGTAACACGCAGCCCGGTGCCATGGAACATCTTGGCAAGCTCCAGGCGTTCTCCGGGGTGAAGGAATTTCCCTTGCGCGTGAAGTGCGCCACGCTCGCGTGGCACACGTTCCGCGCGGCGCTGCACGGCGAGGAGCCGGATCTTTCCGCGGACGATTAGGCGGTCCAGGACCCCGGCGAGGTGTGTTATGAGTACGGAACAGACACCGGAACGCTCCGGCGAGCAAAACCAACCGAGTGCCCAGGCGACCTCTGCGAACCCGGTCGAACTCCTGGACCGGGAAGCCAAGGTGGCGGAAGCGCTGCGGACGATCTACGACCCGGAGATTCCGGTGAATATCTACGAGCTGGGTCTGGTTTACGACCTCAAGGTGGACGAGGCCGGAAACGTAACCGTCCAGATGACCCTGACCGCGCCAAACTGTCCGGAGGCCGGGTCCATTCCGGGACGCGTGGAGGCGGCGGTGCGCGCGGTGCCCGGGGTCCGCGACGTCAAGGTGGATCTGGTGTGGGAGCCGCCGTGGACTCCGGCGCGCATGTCGGAGGCTGCCAAGCTGCAACTGGGGATGTTCTATTGAGACAACCGCCTGAAAGCGGCGGCTGTTGCATTTTGTTTCCAGCAGCCGCGCGGTGCTTGCAGTCGAGGGAGGGGATGAGCCGATGAAATTCAGCGCTCAGGAAGAATACGGGCTGCGCTGCCTCTTGCAGATCGGCCGGCAGGGGCCGGACGGCAGCCTCACCATTCCGGAGATCGCAGCGGCCGAGGGCCTCTCGGTTCCCTATGTTGCCAAGCTGGTGCGCATTCTTCGCCAGGGCGGGTTCCTCAAGAGCATGCGCGGCCAAAGTGGCGGCTACGCGCTGTGCTGTTCGCCGGACAAGATCGTAGCCGGCGAGGTGCTCGCGGCGCTGGGCGGGCGCCTGTTTGATCCGGACTACTGCGACCGCCACCACGGAGCCGTCGACATGTGCACCCATACCATCGACTGTTCCATCCGCTCACTGTGGCGCGCCGTGCAGAGCGGGGTGGACCAGGTCCTGAGCCGGACCACGCTGCAGGCGCTGCTGCGCAATGAAGAAGAGATGGCGAGTCAGTTGGTCAGGATTGGCGAGCCGGGCGACGGGCTCACGCGACCCGCGGAGCCATTCAACCTGGGGGCGGCATAAGATGGCGACTGAACAGCAGGTGCTGGAGGCGTTGCGGCAGGTCCAGGACCCCGACCTGCACCGCGACATCGTCTCGCTCGGTTTCGTAAAGGACCTCGCGGTACAGGATGGAACGGTTTCGTTCACCGTAATGCTGACCACGCCGGCCTGTCCGGTCAAGGACGCCATGAAGCAGCAGGCCGAGGAAGCTGTGAGCCGTTTGCCGGGCGT
>JBGPJR010000140.1:0-5551 GCA_041485545.1 Terriglobia bacterium | reverse complement strand
CTCGTGGAGATGGACCGCTCCATGGGCACGACGCTGGATCGCAACGGAATCCAACTGTCCGACGCGCTGAGCGGGACGGTCTCGAAGATGCCCACGCCGCCCTTCAGCGTTCTGGGGTTCCCCCCGGCGGGGCAGGAGAGCCGCTGACATGTATCGCCCCCAATCGCTGCGATTCCGCCGTGCGGCACCGCTGCTGCTGGTGCTGGCCTGGAGCTTGGGGAGCCGTCCGGCTTCGGCGCAAATCAGTGCCCCTCCGCTCGCAAGTTACAGCGACGGACCTGCCGCGTTTCCGCAAATCTTTAGGCCGTACCGCCCCCAGAGCGTGACGCCACCGAGTTTTCAGGACGCTGTGAACCTTGCGTCCAGTCTGGAGGATGGCAAGCTTTCTCTTTCCCTGAAGCAATTGTCATCAGCGGTAGGCGCCAATAATCTGGATATTGCGTCCTCACGTTACAACTACTACCTGGCTGACGTGGACCTGCTGCGGGCCAAGAGCGGGCGGACTCCGCGCGGCGTTACCTCTGTCACGCGCATCCCGAACGGCCTCGGATCCCTCGCCGGGGGAACCGCGACGGGCGGCGGAAGCGCCACGAGCGCCCGGGCCGTCACGGTCGGGCCGCGGGGCAGCTATGACCCCTCGCTCTCGCTGAATTTCAGCGTGGATACCACCGCCACGCCGCAGACCTCCACGCGAGTGAGCGGAGCGACGGTGGTAACGACTCACACCACGGCCCTCGGGGCTCGCTATACGCAGGCCTTTGCGACCGGGACGAGCTTTAGCGTCGCGTTCAACATACAGCGGCAGAGCACCACCTCGCGCAACACGCGGTTCAATCCATCGCTCACCTCCAACTACAATCTCTCCGTGAACCAGCAATTGCTCAGCGGCTTCGGATTCGCCGCCAACCGACGCTTCCTTGACGTGACCAAGACGAACCGCGACGTGGCGCACGAGGGCTTTCGCCAACAAGTGATCACCACTCTCACAGCAGCTCAGAACGCCTACTGGGACCTGGTTGCGGCGCAGGAGCTGGTCCGCACCTCCGAGCAGGCGCTACAGGTCTCGCAGACCCTCTATGACAACAACCGCAAGCAGGCGCAGATCGGCACCCTGGCGCCGCTGGATGTAGTCGCCTCCGAATCGGAAGTAGCCTCCCGGCGGCGCGACCTCATCGTGGCGCAGACCAGCGAGCAGGTGGCCGAGCTGAAGCTCAAGAACACCATGAGCCGCCAGATGGATGCATCGCTCGCCGCGGCGCAGATCGCTGCGTCCGATTCCTTGCCCCAGCCGCAGGATGCGGATATCCCCGGGTTCGACGATGCTCTGGCCACGGCAATGCGCAACCGGCCAGAGCTGCGCCAAGCGCAGGACGGTATACAGAACCAGCAGGTGGCCGTGGATTACACTGGAAAGAAGCTGAAACCGACGCTGAGCCTCTTCGGGATGCTCACCAGCGCGGGCCGACAGGCGGATTTGTTTGGGGCCTGGCAGGAAGTGGGTGCGCTGAACTTCCCGGAATACGCCTACGGGTTCTCGTTCTCTTTCACCATTGGCAATCGCGCCGCCCAAGCTGACAATCTGCGGGCGCGCATGGAGATGCAGCAGTCTGAGACGTCTTTAGAGCGGACGCGCAACCAGATTCGCCTGGAAGTCCGCAACGCGATCATCCGATTGCAACAAGCCAAAGCGCAGGTAGCTGCCGCGAGCCGGGCGGTGGCGGCCAACCAGCAATCGCTCGATGCGGAACAGAAGAAGCTCCAGGCTGGCACGTCCACGCCCTATAATGTCATTCGCGTGGAGCGCGATCTGTATTCGGCGCAACTGTCGGAGGTGCAGGCCCGCGTCAGTTACGCCAAAGCGCTGGTGGAAATGGATCGTGCCACCGGCGTGACGGTGGAGAAGGCGGGGCTGCACTTGGACGAACTGCTTGCGGCCAATGCGGGCTCTTCGCAGGAGAGCGCGGGCACTCCTATGGTCAACTAGGCCCTTCCTCCGCTATGATTCCGATCGGAGCGCCGTTCGCGCGTTCCGATTCCGGGTGGCACTCATGAGAGATGATCCTCGGGAAATGCCGCACACCACTCCGCGGCGCATTCGCGTGTTGCTCGCCAAGCCGGGCCTGGATGGGCACGACCGCGGCGTGAAGGTGATTGCGCGGGCCCTCCGCGACGCCGGTATGGAGGTCATCTACACCGGCCTGCGGCAAACCCCGGAGCAGATCGTCAACGCCGCGCTGCAGGAAGACGTGGATGTGGTGGGCCTTTCGATCCTCTCCGGAGCGCATACCACGCTGGTTCCCAAGTTGATGACTTTGCTGCGACAGCACCGCATGGAGGACATCCTGGTTGTGCTGGGGGGAATCATTCCCGACTCGGACATCCCGCAAATGAAGACGCTCGGCGTTGCGGAGGTCTTCCAGCCCGGCGCATCCATGGAAAGCGTGGTCTCGTTCATTCGCTCGCACGTCCGCCAGGCCGCGTAGCGGCGGTCCATCGGGCCCTCTGGTGCGCGGCGGCTGGAGTCCCCCCGTTCGGTTGCTAGTTCACAATCTTCGTCTCGCGGAATTTCAATCACCGTACTTCTTAACCGGAGGGCAGAATTGGGAAATCAGGCTTTGCCGTACAGGTGGGCGACGTAGTCTCCGTAGCCGTTGTAAGGGAGCGTGGGGCGCGTTTCCCAGGTTCCGATCACGCGCTCCCGGGCCTGCGACCAGCGCGGACCGGAATCAAGCGGGTTCACATTGGCGAAGAAATCGTGATGCGCGGAGCCGGCCTCGCTCCAGAGGTTCCCGGGTTGCTCGGCCGTGAATTCGATGGAGACGATGGATTTGATGCTTTTGAATCCGTACTTCCACGGAACCGCTAAGCGCAACGGCGCTCCACTCGGCTTCGGCAAGTCGTGTCCATACATCCCGGTAACCAGGAATGCCAGTTCATTGCTGGCTTCCGCTACGGTGATCGCGGCACGCATAGGCCACTGGTACCGGCCGTTGACGCGCTGCCCAGGCGCTTCGTCGGGTCGGAAGAAAGACGTCATCAAGACATACCGGGCAGCAGCGAGCGGCTGCGCCAGGTCCAGCAGCGCCTGGAATGGAAATCCCGTCCAGGGAACGGCCATGGACCAGCCTTCGATGCAACGGTGCCGGTAGAGCCGCTCTTCCAACGGCATGCGGCGGATCAGTTGATCGAGGTCGAAGGTCTGGGCGTTTGCCACCAAGCCGCCCACGCGCAGCGTCCAGGGCTTAGTCTGGAACTGCGCCACACGTTCCCAGACCGCCTCCTTCTGGTCCGCAAATTCGCGGAAGTTGTTGTAACGCGTCGCCACCATTTCGGTTGTGATCGGACGGTCGAGCACGTAGGCCGGGTTGCGCTTTGCCGGATCGGGCGCCTCCGCGACGCTCGCCCGCGCCTTCCCCGCTGCAGCGCCGGCGGCAACCATCCCCACAGCCAGCAGAAACCTTCTGCGGCTTAGAAAAGCATCTTCCGGCGTGGCGAATCGCTCCGGAATCTCCCATCCTCTGGGAATCTGCAACAGCATGTGCGTGATCCGCTGCCAGTATCCTCTCCGCAACGTCGTTTTTCAAGACCAAGCTGCCACGGCGTACGGCGGGGATTGGGGAGAAAAATCCTCTTTCCCTTGGGAGGCAACCTGGGGTACGCTTTAGCTAGTTCAAAGACCGATGGCCCCGCGAGGTGAGGCATGCGGCACATCCAGTTCTGTATTTCCGCGATCATCGTGCTGGCGCTGGTGGCGGTTTTCCCGGTGCGGAGCCCGGCACAGAACAATCCATCTTCCGGCACCCCTGCCGCTCCGACGAACACTCGCCCCACCACTCCTTCACCGTCTCGCCGTCCGCCTAACGATCAATCGCGGCCGCCGATATTTGTGACGGGGCAGGTTGTCAACGAGGCGGGCCGACCGATCCAGGATTCGGCCTCCATCCAGCTCAACTGCGCGGCACAATCGGTTCAGTCGGTTCACACGGACCTGGATGGATATTTCACGATTAACATCGGAACCGGGGTGCAGAGCAATTTTGATTTCAGCGCTGCGAACGATGGCCGCCAAGGATTCAGCGGGATGGGTGGTTCCAGTACGGGCCTCCCCGAGCGTTACGGGGACAATGCCCTGGCGGGCTGCGAACTCCATATTTCGGTTCCCCACTACTACCCGATCACCCACACCATCACCGAACGCACCGAGATGGGCCGGGCCGACATGGGCACGATCCGTCTGACGCCCCTCGCCACCAGCAAGGATTCCAGCGTGAGTCTGGCCGAGCTGATGGTTCCCCAAAATGCCCAGAACGAATTCGGGAAGGCGATGAAGGAGCTCGGCAGGAGCAGGCCGGACGCGGCGATGCCCCACCTGGAAAAAGCCGTTGCTCTCTACCCGCACTTCGCCGCGGCGTGGAATCAGATAGGCCAGATCTACTTCGAGCGCGGACTGAAGGAAAAGGCCGTGACGGCCTTCGAACAGGCCACCGTGTCCGATCCACAATACATCCCGCCGTTGGTCGGCCTGGCAACCATCGAGATTCAGGATCGGGATTGGGAGAAAGGTATCGCGACGGCACAGAAAGCGCTGGAGGTGGATTCCAGTGTCGGTCTTGTGAATTTCCTGGTTGCGGTCGGAAATTACAACATGAACAACCTGGAAGCGGCAGAACTCAGCGCGCAGGCAGCGGAGAAGGATCCTAACGCCCCTCTCCCACAGGTGCACGCGCTGCTTTCACAGATTTACGTTCAGAAGCAGGATTATCCGCAGGCCTTGACTCACATGCGGACCTATTTGGAGCAGTCCCCGGACGGACCTTACGCCGAGCAGTTCAAGCAGGACATCGCGGATATTGAGCAATGGCTCGGCAGCAACGAGACCGAACAAACCGCACCGCCTGGGGCGGCCGGGTCCTAACATTCCGTTTTGTAAATACAGCAGGCTAGGCCAGCAAGTTTCGGGCAGTCGTTTCAGGAAGGACGCGCAATTCTGCGCGTGTCTACCTCTTGGAATTGGCGATCAGCTGTTCGATCAAAGGCCGGTCGGCCTCCAGGAAATCATACCCCTCGATCTCCGGCGGCGTCACCCAGCACATCTGTTGAAAAGCGCGGTTCTCCGGTTCTCCCTGATACTCGCGGATAGAGAAGAAGATCAGCTCGATGGCCGCGTGACCCGGGTACTGGTGAACGGTCCTCCAGACCTCCTCCGCGATTTCCGCGGTGATCGCCAGCTCTTCCAGCAATTCCCGGCGCAGAGCGGCCTTGGGTTCCTCACCGGGCTCGACCTTGCCTCCCGGAAATTCCCACTTACCGGGAAACGCACCGTGCGCACCTCGCTGGCAGATGAGCAACTGCCCGTCGCGCCAGAGCAGTCCCGCGACCACGGTTTGCCTCATAAGCAGCCGCCGCGGCGGCGCATGCTACAATGCCGCTCAGAGCAGGCATGTACAACGCCGTAGTGCTGGATCATTTCCAAAACCCTCGCAACGTCGGAGAACTTCCGCCGCCCGCATTGAGCGTGGAGGCGACCAACCCGGTTTGCGGAGATATCCTG
>JBGPJR010000139.1:0-5575 GCA_041485545.1 Terriglobia bacterium | reverse complement strand
GATTCCCGCGCCCTCCAGGGCGTGGGCGTAGGCTTGGGTGCCCTCGATATCCGCCTCCGCTAGGCGGTAATCAAAAGCAAGCGAATCGGAAAAGAGCCGGAGTGTTTGCCCGGCGGCTTTTTCAAACCGTCCGCCCCACAACTGATACGGAGTCTTTGGAGGAGGTTTTTTCATGGCCGCTCGCGGGAGAGGAATGGTTTGGCGCCGACGCCGCGGGGCGGGCTGCCATCTCGGATTCCAGCACGGCGCGCGCCTCGATCGGCAAGCCAATCAGGTTGATGAACCCGCGCGCGTCTTTCTGGTTGTAGGACTCGCCCATCGTGAAGCTGGCGAGCTCCTGGGCGTACAAGGAGTAGGGAGACGAGCGGCCCGCCACCTCGACGTTGCCGCGGCACAGCCGCAGGCGCACCGCTCCGGTCACGGTCTGCTGCGTCCGCTGAATGAAAGCATCCAGCGCTTCCCGCAGCGGCGTGTACCAGAAGCCGTTGTAGACCAGCCGGGCGTATTCCAGCGCGACGTGCTGTTTGTAGTGCGCCGTATCGCGGTCCAGGCACAACGCCTCCAGTTCCCGGTGCGCCAGCACGATCAGCGTGCCGCCGGGCGTTTCATAGGCTCCGCGGGATTTCATGCCGACAAAGCGGTTTTCCACCAGTTCCGTCCGCCCGATCCCGTGCTGGCCGCCGATCCGATTGAGCGCTTCGATGATCTGCACCGGCCCCAGCGAGGCGCCATTCACAGCGACCGGAACACCCTTTTCAAAATCAATCTGGACTTCCACGCCCTTTTCGGGAGCGTCTTTCGGGCTGACCGTGAGTTGCCAGACCTCGTCCGGGACCGGCAGGGACGGATCTTCCAGCGCGCCGCCCTCGTGGCTAATGTGCCACAAGTTGCGATCGCGGCTGTAAATCTTCTGGATCGTCGCTGCCACCGGCACCTGGTGCTGGCGGGCGTACTCGATGGCGTCCTCACGGGACCGGATGGTCCACTCGCGCCACGGCGCGATCACCGGCAGATGCGGCGCAAACGCCTTGTAGGTCAGCTCGAAGCGGACCTGATCGTTTCCCTTGCCGGTGCAGCCGTGCGCCACGGCGTCGGCCCCTTCCCGCAATGCTACTTCCACCTGCCGGCGCGCCAGCAACGGACGCGCGATGGAGGTTCCCAGCAGGTACTTGTTTTCGTACACCGCGCCGGAGCGCACCAACGGCCAAAGGAAATCCGTGACGAACTCTTGGCGCAGGTCCTCGACAAAGACTTGGGAAGCACCGCTAGCTTTGGCCTTCTGTATGATGCCTTCGAGTTCGTCGCCCTGGCCGATGTCTCCGGCCATGGCGATCACCTCGCAGCCGTAGCTCTCCCGCAGCCACGGAATGATGATGGAGGTATCCAGGCCGCCGGAATACGCCAGGACGACCTTCTTGGGTTTGCCTTCGGTCACGGAACCGGTTTCCTCTCGCCCGCCCAAAAGTCTCAGCTTACGATTTCAGCGGGCCAGCAGCAGCCACAGCAGCGCCCGCTGCGCGTGTAGACGGTTTTCGGCCTGATGGAATACTACGGAGCGGGGCGATTCCATCACGGCATCCTCCACCTCTTCGCCGCGATGCGCCGGCAAGCAGTGCAGGAAGACCCCCTCCGGAAGCGCGCGCCGCATCAGTTGTTCGGTCACCTGGTAGGGCCGGAAGCGCTCGCGCCGCGACGCTGCTTCCTGCTCGGAGCCCATGCTCGTCCACACGTCCGTGTAGACGGCGTGGGCGCCCGAGACCGCCTCCTGCGGATCGTGCCCAACCTGGATGGACCCGCCGGTCTGCGCGGCTGTCTCTGCGGCGGAGCGCACGATCTCCGGATCAGGCTCGTAGGAAGGCGGCGTTGCCACTGCCACGTGCAGCCCCACCTTGGCTCCGGTCAGCAGCAGGGAATGCGCCACATTGTTTCCATCCCCGACATAGGCTAGCTTGCGACCCCGCAGAGTCCCGAAGACATCTGCGAGCGTCAGCATGTCGGCCAGCGCCTGACAGGGATGAACCCGGTCGGAAAGAGCGTTAATTACTGGGATCTTGGCCCAGGCCGCCATCTCCTCCACGACCGCGTGCCGGAAGGTCCGCACCACAATGGCATCGACCCAGCGTTCCAGGTTCCTGGCCACATCCGGCACCGACTCCCGCTGCCCGATGGGCTCGCCCCGGCAGTCCAGAAAGATCGTCTCGCCCCCCAGGCTCTTCATGGCGACTTCAAACGTCACCCGCGTGCGGAGGCTGGGCTTCTCAAACAGCAGCACCAGCGTCCGGTCGCAGAGCGCCTGGCGGTACGGCCCCGGGTCTTTGCGGATGCCCTTTGCGGCAGCCAGCAAAGTGGCCACATCGCTGCTGGTCAGATCATTGTCAAAGACCAGGTCGGAAGCGGAAAAGGACACGCGCGCCCCGGCGCCCGGCATGGGTTCGCTCACGACAGCCACTCCTGGATCGAGAATGTATAATTATTCATAACGATGAATATTTACACATTCCCGCTGCGGCTGTCAAGCATCCCGAAAACGGGGAGGGTTCCTTGCGTTCCCTCCCCGCTACCCGTTGCCGTGTGCAGCAAAGAAGACTACGGGACGGAAAGTTACTTCTTCTTGCCACCGGGGGCGATGGCGTCCTTGGCCGCTTTGGCAACCCGGAACTTCACCACGGTCTTGGCGGCAATCTTGATCGGCTCGCCCGTCGCGGGGTTCCGGCCCATGCGCGCCTTGCGGTTCGCTTTGACGAGCCGGCCGATGCCCGGGAGGACGAACAACCCGTTCTTCTTCGTTTCTGCAATCGCGGTCTTAGCAAGTTCATCCAGGAAACTTCGTGACACTTTGTTGTTGGTTTCGCAACGCTCCGCCAGATGCCGGACCAATTGCGTTTGAGTCATCCTTGCTGCAGCCATAATCCTCCTTATGAGAAAAATCCGGCCTAGTATACACCGCTCTGCTCCGCGCTGCGCGCTGATTTTTTAATCTGCGCCGCTTTTTGCTTCGCCCGGGAGATTGCGGCAGGCCAATGGGACGGTCTAGGCCCGCTTGCTTTCATGCCCGGCGCAACCCACCTGCGTTGGCCCTGCGGGGATTGTCCGGTACAATGGGGTGCGTTGGCAGCGCAGGCCCGCATGGACCCTCACGCGGCATGAACGAGCAAGCGGAATTGTCTCCGAGTCCCGAGCCCGCGGAGGCGCCATCCGGTCCCGCGTCTCGCCCCCGCCTGGCGCACGCCGCAGTAGTCTTGGGCGTGTCCGTTTTCCTGGTGTGGCTGACCCGCTGGCCCTTGTTGCCACCGCAGTTGTATTCCTTTGACAACGTCAATCTGGCGCTGGCGCTGCGTGATTTCGACCCCACACGCAACCAGCCGCAGCCGCCGGGGTATCCGCTGTTCGTCCTGGAAGCGCGGGCCTTGCTGCCGTTGTTGCGGAGCCCGGAGCGTGTCTTTGCCGTGCTCCAGATTGTCATTAGCGGACTCTCGATGACGGTGCTGTACCTGTTAGGAGAGACACTGTTCGCGGCGTCTATTGGAACCCTCGCGGCGGCTTTGTTGCTGTTTTATCCGGCTTTCTGGCTTTCCGGCCTCACCTCGCCGCTCCGTCCGCATCTGGCGCTGTTCTCCGCGTTGGTGGCCTATTACTGTTGGCGCGCAGCCGCCGGAGAGAAAAGCGCTTTCTATGCCGCTTCCATTGCGCTGGCAATCGGGGGAGGCTTTCGCCCGGAGCTTTGCGTAACTCTGCTGCCGCTCTGGTTATGGGCGGCCTGGCGCTGCGGCAGCGGGTCCGCCTTCTGGCGCGGCACGTTGCTGCTGGCTCTGCTGACCTGCGCCTGGGTGGCTTACCTGATCGCTGCCTGCGGCGGCCTCCACCCGATGATCACTTCGTTTCGGGAGTACCTCAGCGCGCAGACGTTCCAGTCCTCGGGCTTGTGGGGAGCTCCCGATTCGGGATGGCGTCGCATGGCCGGCCGCGCCGCTCTCTGGACCGCGCTGGGAGCGCTGCCCTGGCTGTGGGCGCTTCCGTTCGGTTGGCGCAGGTTGCGGCAGTCGCTGCAAGGAAGCCGGGTGCTCCTGTTTCTGTGCGTCTGGTTCCTGCCTGGGATGGTGTTCCACGTGATGGTCCATAGCGGCGCTCCGGACCACTTCCTGGACTCGATCCCCGTCGTCTGCCTGGTCGGAGGCCTTTCTTTGAGCGCCGTGGAACAAGCCCTTGGCAATCGCGTTACGGCGGTGCTTCAGCGGATTCCCGCTGCTGCGTGGCTTTTTCTGTTCGCCGCGCTATTTTTTTTGTTTGTCGGCGGCAATTTCGTGGCGAGTGAGATGGCGATCGGGGCGGCGGTGGTCCTCTCGTTACTGCCGCTCACGCGGTTCGGATTCGGCGTTCGAGGTCCGTTGGTAGCCGCCGTGCTGCTCGCCAACGTCCTGCTCTTTACTGGCAGATTTTCTTTTCCGCAAGGACCTGCGGGGGGCCAGTTTCGGGGGCTCGCGTCACTTGGCGACGCCTTTCTGGGAGCCACCTACGAGGACTCCTACAATCATGTGCGCTGGGTATCGGACAGAATGGCCTTTGCAGCCGAGCAGATCCCACGACTCCGATCCGGGGCGCGGGGCCCGCTGGTGCTGATTTGGTCCCGGGACGGGGAACCGGTGTGGCGCAAACTCTCCTATTACTTCCCCTCCGACAAGCTCTATGTTCTGGACGAGGCTGGCGACCCGGGCGTGCCTAGTTCCCAAGCGCGTCTGTGGTCCGGGAACAGCGTTCTCCGAACATTTTCTGGAGACGCCCCCATTCGTCTGCCCGTGCCCCGAGACAGCCGCTTGGTATGGTTCGTCGCCGGAGGCCAACTCGAACCCTTGGCCCAAACTGTGCGGGCCCGGAAAATATCTGCTCTTGCCTACAGCGATCTGCCTCCCGATACTCCCGCCTTTCGCTGGGGCTCCTTTGAGTTCGCGCCGGAATGAAAGCTCTTCCTCCAATACGAAACGAGCTGCGCCATGAACGGAGAACCTGCTCTGAAGCAGTGCGAAAAGCCGTGCTGTTTTAGCGGCTCTTGACTGCGCCAAGCCCCACGCATAAGATAGTTCTGCGGGGTGGAGCAGCCTGGTAGCTCGTTGGGCTCATAACCCAAAGGTCGGTGGTTCAAATCCACCCCCCGCAACCAACCTTTCGGCAATAATCCCCACTGCCATACGTTCGAGGACACCTGCCCGGATCATATTCCTGACAGACGCCCGCACGCAGATCGTGGAACAGACGCCCTTCACATTTCGCCGCCTTGCACGCCTTCGTCCATGCCTTGCGAATATTACCCACGGGCTTACCATTGCGATGGAAACGAATAGAGAGAAGGCCACCGTCTCGTCAGCGTGCTTGTACGCCTTCTTCGCACCTTGCCGCTCAGTGATGTCCCAAGGTTCTCCTTCCAGGGCCTCGCGGATCGGTTTCAAATGCGCCAGAACTTGCGGCAGACTCCTGACTTGACGTAGTCGGTAATCCGCTTCCAGCGCGTCTAGCAGTTCCCCAACTGTTATTCGCTCCTGAGCCGTCGGCCACCGTTCACCAAGGCGAGATAGGATACTTT